>JAIOAS010000005.1:0-28990 GCA_019873725.1 Chloroflexota bacterium
GCCACAGCCATACCATCCCCACAAGCGCCCCGGCCATGACCTTCAGCGTATACTCGGAGATCCACCAAAATCCTACGCGCATTACGCCGGGAAGTATAACACAGCGTGAAAGAAAGCCAAAGTGCGTTAGCGATCAGCTTTCAGCCGTTAGCCAAAGCAAGCTGATCACCGGCTACAAACAACAAAGCCCCCCTCCGAAGAGGGGAGCCTGTTTGGGCGAGCATGTCGAGAGAATTACTTCAGTTCGACGACGGCGCCGACGGCTTCGAGCTTGGCCTTGGTATCCTCGGCTACTTCCTTGCTCACAGCCTCGACGACGTTGGAGGGCACACCCTCGACCAGTTCCTTGGCTTCTTTCAGACCCAGGTTGGTGATCTGGCGAACGACCTTGATGACCTCGATCTTCTTGGGGCCGAAGTCCTTGAGCACCACGGTGAACTCGGTCTGCTCTTCTTCCGGCTCGGCTTCCACAGCCGCCGGAGCCGCACCGGCGACCATCGCCACGGGCGCGGCAGCACTCACACCGAGCTTATTTTCGAGCGCCTTCACCAGTTCGGCGGCCTCGAGCAACGTCAACGCACTAATTTCCTCGACCAGCTTTGCTAAATCTGCCATTGTAATTTAACCTCCGTTTTTTACCTTTCAGGTTTATGATTTTTTGTTCTTTATGAATGATGGTCAAGCCTTACGGCTGATTCAACCCCACGGTTATCAAGCCGCTGCTTGTGCAGCAGCGCCGCCCTTCCCCTCGAGTTTGTCGACATACGCTTGCAACACATTGAGCACCTGGCGGATGCCACTGGCGACCACACCGACCACCTGCGTCGCGGGCGCGTTGATGGTGCGCAGCACCTGGCTCAACATTACCTCGCGGGTTGGCAAATCGGCCAGCGCTTGGGCCTGCGCCTGGTTCAGGAACCGCCCCTCCATAATGCCACCCTTGATGCGGAAGTTATCCTCGGTAACTTCTTTGGTGAAGTCGAGGAACAACTTCGCCATCGGTGCGACATCCCGATGACAGAAGGCTGCCATCATCGGTTGGGCGAAAAATCCTGGCGGCGCTTCCATCCCCTGCTCTTTCAAAACGACATCCAGCAACGTGTTTTTGATCACAAAAACGTGCCCGTCGTACTCTTGGGCGCGGCGGCGCAGATTCTGCATCTGCGGCATCGTCAACGCTGAATAGTTCGCCAGGATAATGCCGTTGCTCTTTGCCATTTGTTGCTTATAGATCGCAACCAACTCTTCTTTGCGTTCGCGTGATATAGCCAATTTTTCTCACCTCCCTATCAATTTGTGCCACCCAACAAAAAAGTCCTTGCACCTACCGTTGCAAGGACCATCGTATGCTCGTGCAAAAGCACACAGCGGACGTAATGCCGCTGATGAGTATGGTCTTGCCTCGGCAGGATGATTATGCCCGAAGGCCCCTGCTGTCTTCAGCAGACGCTGTCTTCAGCAGACGCTGTTCTCGACAGACGTTAACAGTGTATCTTACTTGGCGCTCTCCAAAGCCAGGGCTTGCGCCGGATCGACGTGTATGCCCGGTCCCATCGAAGGTGCCAGCGTCACGCGCTTGACGTAAATGCCCTTGGCCGCCGCCGGCTTCACCCGGCGGATGGTATCCATAATCGCGGCAAAGTTGCCGAGCAGTTGCTCCGCCGGGAAGCTCACTTTACCAATCGCGCAGTGGATGTTGCCGGAGCGATCCAGGCGGTATTCCACCCGGCCGGCCTTCGACTCATCGATCACCCGCGGCAAGTCTTCCGGTTGCACCACAGTCCCGGTCTTCGGCGTGGGCATCAAACCACGGCGTCCCAACACCCGCCCCAGACGCCCGACCTGGCGCATCATATCGGGGACGGCAATGGCGACGTCGAAATCGGTCCAACCGTTCATAATTTTTTGGATGCCTTCATCATCGCTGATGATGTAATCGGCGCCGGCAGCGCGGGCGATTTGGGCGTCCTCGCCGGCAGCGAAAACCAACACGCGCACAGGCTTGCCCAACCCATAAGGCAAACGCACAATGCCGCGAATCTGCTGTTCGGAACGACGGGGATCCAACCCCATGCGCAGGTGCGCCTCAACCGTACCGTCAAAGGAGGTATAGCTGACTTCCTTGACCAACTTGATCGCCTCTTCCGGTGAGTAGAGACGGTCGCGGTCGACTTTTTTGGCAATCTCTAAATACTTCTTTCCTCGTTTTGGCATTTTAGTACTCCTTGTGGTAAATAACGGGATCTCCCTCCCACGGATAAGCCGGCCCCTGGTGGGCGGGCACTACTCCTGAATCGCAATCCCCATGCTGCGCGCGGTGCCGCGAATCATCATTTCGGCGGCCTCAACGTCGTTCGCATTCAGGTCCTTCATCTTCATCTCGGCGATTTCGCGCAACTGCTGGCGGGTGATTTTGCCCACCTTGTTACGGTTGGGTTCCGCCGAACCTTTAGGAACGCCGGCGGCCTTGCGCAGCAGGTCCGGGGTGGGCGGCGTGCGCAACTCGAAGGTAAACGATGAGTCCTGGTAAATCGTGATTTCTACAGGAACGACGTTACCCACCATATGGGCAGTCTTCGCGTTGTATTCCTTGCAGAAACCCATGAGATTGATGCCGTGCTGAGCCAGCGCGGGACCAATCGGCGGGGCTGGATTGGCTTTGCCCGCCTGAATTTGTAGCTTCACAACTGCCTTGATCTTTTTCTTCGCCATCTTTTTCTTACTCCCTCAATCTGGGTCTATCCATACACCCAGGTACTAACGACTTTATGCTTTTTCGACTTGCAGGAAATCCAACTCCACCGGCGTTTCCCGCCCAAAGAACGAAACCAAAACTCGCACCTTGGTACGTTCTTCATCGATATCATCGACCGTCCCAATGAAATCGGCAAACGGTCCTTCGATAATACGCACTTTCTGGCCCGGTTTGAACGTTGCGCGCACCTGGGGCGCGGCAGCCTCCATACGACGCAAGATGCCCTGGACGGCCTCCGAACGCAGGGGTGTGGGATTGTTGCCCATCCCCACAAAGCCCGTCACGCCCGGCGTGTTGCGCACGACGTACCAGGAGTCATCCGTCAGTTTCAACTGCACCATAATGTAACCGGGATAAAGACAGCGTTCCACGGTCCGGCGTTTGCCGTCCTTGATCTCGATTTCCTCGACGGTGGGGACGACAACCTGAAAGATGTAGTCCTGCATTCCCATCGATTCGATGCGTTGCTCAAGGTTGTGTTTGACCTTGTGCTCGTACCCGGAATAGCAGTGGATGATGTACCAGGCGCGTTCCTCGGTTTCGGCTTTGGCTTCCTCATCGGCGAAGGGGTCCGGCAGCACGCCAACCACGTCGGCGGCTTTTTCTTCCACCGGCGCGAAGAGCGCCTTCTCGTCGGTGGGGGGCTGCTCGAGTCCAAACCGTTCAAATAGCGCGGTGGGGGATAAATCTAGCTCTGGGAGTGATGTAAAATCGTCTTCCAGTCCAAATCCATCCGGCTCGAGCATGTCCCTCTCGGTGTCCAGCTCAAACGCCTCGTCGTCTGGGTACAAACGATCATCCCGCATAAACTATCTAACCTTCTTCTCCGCGACCGATCAAGTAGGCAGCGCCGAGCAGCACGGCGACAACCACGACACTCAAGATAATGTACAGGATGTTGAGGCTGACCAGGTTGCTCAGCAACCAGCCAAAGAAGAAATCAAAGACATACAAGAAAAGCGCCATAGCGACTGTGACCGCCAACACAATCTTGGTCATAGTCCACCCTTGTTCCAGGGTCGGCCATTTCACCTTCCGCAGTTCGGCGCGCGTGCTCCGCAGATACGCCACAAGCGGATTTTCCTTCTTTATCTTTTTTTGCTCAACCACACCTGCCTCCACATCCTACTGAGACTCTAAAACACCGCCTGGTTAAGGCGGTGTCCTGGTTCTTATAGACAGGCGAGGCAGGAATTGAACCCGCAACCTACGGTTTTGGAGACCGTTGCTCTGCCAATTGAGCTACTCGCCTATGCTAACTTGCCATTCCGACGCTGGGGTCGAGTTTGTGCTGACCACCTTGCGCCTAAGCCCATGATCAGACTTGAACTGATGACCCCTTTCTTACCAAGAAAGTGCTCTACCGACTGAGCTACATGGGCGCGCCTTCCAGCATGGGCAGTGAGGGACTCGAACCCCCGAAGGCGTTGCGCCAACTGATTTACAGTCAGTCTCCTTTGCCGCTCGGAACAACTGCCCAGAAAAAGCCGACGGTGGGAATTGAACCCACAACCCTCCGCTTACAAGGCGGATGCTCCGCCGTTTGAGCTACGTCGGCGTCACGCCATTATAACACACCATCATGAAGGGTCAAGGTTTTCCCTACCGAGCAGGGTAAGTATACACAAATCAGGGGATTTGTCAATTTGTGAAAATCTTCTTTGCGCGCCGTGTCGGCAGCCTAAACTTGCCGCGCTCCATTTCGATGCTATTATCAAAGCGATGGCGCACTGCACGCCATCACCATTTTGCTACCTATGTGAGGCAGACACTATGCAACGCGATCTGGATCAACTGATGGCAACCCGCAACCTCGATGCCATCGTCGTCAGCGGGAAAGTGGCGGGCAATTCGCCGCTCATCTACATGCTCAACGGCGCGCGGATGACGCAAGCGCTGCTCGTCAAGAAGCGCGGCGAAACGCCATACCTCATCGCCAGCCCCATCGAACGCGAGGAGGCGGCTGCGGCCGGGTATCCGGTCATCATCAACACCCGCTACGACTATGGCGGGCTGCTGAAACAGCACAACGGCGACGTTTTGGCGGCCTCCGTAGCCTACCAGGCCGCCATCTTCGCCGATTTGGGCGTGACCGGGCGCGTGGGCGTCTACGGTAACCGCGATCAGGGCAACGCCTATCTTTTCCTCAAGGCGCTGGATGCGGCGCTGCCTGCCGTCGAGATCGTAGGCGAAATGGACCCCAACCTCATCGCGGAAGCGCGCGCCACGAAGGACGCCGCCGAAGTCGCCCGCATTCGTGAGGTGGGCCGCCGCACCGCCGAAGTCGTGCGCCAGACGGTGGCGTTCCTGCAAGGGCACGCCGTGGGTGCGGACGAGACGCTGCGCCACGCGACCGAAAATCGCGCACTCACCGTCGGCGATGCGCACGCGCACATTCACCAGCTCATCATCCGGCAAGGGTTGGACGACGCCGAAGGCTTCATTTTCGCTGCCGGGCGCGACGCCGCTGTGCCGCACAATCACGGCACGCCCGACATGCCGCTGCGCCTCGGCGAGACTATCATCTTCGACATCTACCCACGCGAGCCGAACGGCTACTTCTTCGATATGACGCGCACCTTCTGCCTGGGCTACGCGCCGGAGGCCGTCACCCGCCTGTACCGCGACGTGATGGATTGTGTGGCCCATCTGAGAGCAGCGTTAAACGCCGGCGAGGAAACGCGCAGCTACCAGCGCATGGCCTGCGCCTTCTTCGAGTCGCGCGGACATCCCAGCATCGGCAGTGATCCGGCGACGCTCGAGGGCTACGTCCACGGCCTGGGGCACGGCGTGGGGCTGGACATTCACGAGGCGCCCTCGTTCTTCGATTACGAAGGCAACACCGCACGGCTGACGCCGGGCTACGTCTTCACCCTCGAACCGGGCTTGTATTATCCCGAACCGGGCATGGGCTGCCGCATCGAGGATACGCTGTGGCTGGACGAAGACGGCGCGGTCTGCAACCTCACCGCTTATCCTTACGATTTGGTCGTGCCGATGCAAGCGTAATGGGACGCTGATTTTCGCGGATTTACGCAGATTCTTTATGCGCAAACGACAACTTATCACTACTGGAAGTTTTGTACGGCTGGCCCTTCATATTATGAAGTACCTGCCTTTCGCGGGAAGACGCCTCGTCGGCGGATTCTGGGCGCGCATCGTCACATGGACCAAACCGCCAATGTATTACGCCGCGCGGGCCAACCTGCGTCACGTCCTGGGCGAGACGGCGTCTCCGGCGCTGCTCAACCGGACGCTGTACCGGCTTTTCTACAACACGGGACGGCGCTATTACGAAACCTTCTACAATCTTGGGCGGGGGATCACCCGCGCGCAGGATTTTCGCCCTCCGGTGATCATCCCACCGGAGACAACGGCGCACTTCGAGCAGGCGCTGGCAAGGGGACGCGGGGTTTTCGTCCTGGCGTGCCACATGTCGAATTTCGACTTGTGCGGGATCGCGCTGGCGCAACACCTACCGGTGACATTGCAGGCGCTTTCGTTGGCCGATCCCACCCCCGACGTGGTGGCATTCAATCAACTGCGTGAACGCTGCGGCGCGCGTATGACGCCCATCAGTCCAGAGGCGTTGCGCGAAGCGATAGAGCGTTTGAAGAATGGCGGCGCCGTCGTCACCGGGCCGGATTACCCCACCCACGGCGAAGATGAACCGGTGATGTTCTTCGGCGCGCCGGCGCACCTGCCGAGCGGCTACGTGCGCATCCCGTTGCGGACCAAAAGCCCCGTCATCGTCTTGGCGCCGCGCTTCGAGGACGGCGTGTACAAAGTCATCGCCAATCCGCCGCTGGAGCTGGAATATACCGGTGACCGGGAACAGGATGTGGCAGTGAACCTGCGCCGCATCCTGGATCAGGTCGAGGACTTCATCCGCCAACGCCCCGAAGAATGGATGATGTTCACGCCGGTGTGGGGTGAGCGTTAAGGGTTGTGGATTATGGGGTGTGAGGTATAAGTAACGGATTGTCGCGTTTATTTCGAGAGACAACGTTGACCTGCTTCATCTGCCCAATCCGCTGACAGAAAAAGGTTGTGGGAAAACAAGCTTTCACCAGGCAAAAGGATAAGGTTGCCCATGCGAATTTTAGGAATCGAAACATCGTGCGATGAGACGGCAGCGGCTGTTGTTGAAGACGGCGGCTATCGCTGCGCCATTCTGTCGAATGTGATCGCCTCGCAGGTGGATTTGCACGCGCAGTACGGCGGCGTCTTCCCGGAAGTGGCCTCGCGCGCGCACGTCGAAGCCATCGCGCCCGTCGTCGAGCAGGCGCTCCGCGACGCGCACGTGGGATGGGATGACCTGGACGCCATCGCCGTGACATACGGACCGGGGTTGCCCGGCTCGCTGCTCGTGGGATTGAACTTTGCGAAAGGCGCGGCGCTTGGCAAGGGACTGCCGCTCGTCCCGGTGAATCACCTGGAAGCGCACTTGTACGCCCACTGGCTGCGCACCGAGGGCGACGGCGCACTCGACGACGCGACGCCATTCCCCATGCTGGCTCTCATCGTCTCCGGGGGGCACACGGAACTGATCTTGATGCACGATCACGGGCGCTACACTTACCTCGGCGGCACATTGGATGACGCGGCAGGCGAGGCGTTTGACAAGGTGGCGCGGCTGCTGGAACTCGGCTATCCCGGCGGCCCCGCCATCGAGCAGGCGGCGCGGCAGGGGAACGCGCGCGCATTCGATTTTCCACGCGCCTGGCTGACGGGTACGCACGATTTCAGTTTCAGCGGGTTGAAGACGGCGGTGCTGCGCACGCTGCAACGCTTCAACGGGCCGCGTCCACCCCGTTTCTTCGCCGATATGGCGGCGTCGTTCCAGGCGGCCGTGGTCGAAGTGCTGGCGGAAAAGACCGCGCAGGCGGCGAAGGCTCATGGCGCGCAGGCGGTGCTGCTGTCGGGCGGGGTCTCGGCCAACGCCTCATTGCGCACGGCGACGCGCGCCCGCGTGGAGGTCCCCGTCCACACGCTGCCGCTCATCCTCTGCACCGACAACGCCGCGATGGTCGCCGCCGCCGGGACGTACCGTTATCGGGCCGGCGTGCGCGCCGGTTGGGACCTGGACATCGAACCGGGGTTGCGGTTGGCATAACCGTTGTAGTAGTCAAGACTCAGTAGATCCAAAAATGCTCCAAGGGGATCGTCAGATCCCCGTTCTGGTCTGGATCAGACAGGAGGCGCTATGCTCAATACCTCAGCTATGCACATCGGCATCATCGGCGCGGGAGTGGCCGGCCTGAGCGCCGCCTATGACTTGCTCAAAGCGGGCCATCGCGTCACCGTCTACGAGGCGCGACCTTACGCCGGCGGGCTGGCGGCGGGCTTCAAGGACGAAGCCTGGGAGTGGCCCCTGGAGCGCTTCTACCACCACATCTTTGCCGGGGATCGGGACATCCTGGCGCTGGTGGATGAACTGGATTTCGGCGAGCGGGTCTTTTTCCCTTCCCCGGTTACGTCCATTTACAAAGACGGGCGGTTGTACCCCATCAACAAACCGCTGTTCGGCCCGTGGTTGGAAAAGCTGCCGCTCGGCAAGCAACTTGCCACCCTGGGCGATCTGGCGGCGACGGCGCTGCGCGTTCTGGCCTTCAAGCCGATTCCCTTACCGGCGCGCTTTCGCGTGGGATTGGCGACGGCCTACATCCGCTACAATCCGCGCTGGCAGCCGTTGGAGCAAGTGACGGCGCACGCCTGGCTCACACGCGCGGTCGGCGCTCGCGCCTATGAGGCGTTCTGGCAGCCCCTGCTCGAAGGCAAGTTCGGCGACTATTACCAGCAGGTGAACATGGCGTGGTTTTGGGCGCGCATCGTGGCCCGCAGCCCCAAACTTGGCTACTTCGTCGGCGGGTTCCAGAGTTTTGTGGATGCGTTGGCCGACAAGGTGCGCGCGCTCGGCGGTGAGGTGCGCCTGAACGCGCACGTGCGCGGCATCCACCCTGAGAGTGGCGGGCAAATCTGCCTGGAACTGCGCGATGAAGCGCCCCTCCACGACCGTGTGCTGGCAACGTGTTCGCCCCAGATGCTCAGAGAACGCACGCCGGCCCTGCCTGCGTCGTATACCGCCGGCCTGGACAACCTCAAGTCGATGGGCGCGGTGGTGATGGTGCTGGCGCTCAAGCAGCCCGTCACCCGCGAGCATTACTGGATCAACATCCCCAAGCGGGAGGGCTTCCCCTTCCTGGCTTTCGTCGAGCACACCAACTATATCGACAAGCAACATTACGGCGGCGATCACCTCATCTACTGCGGGGATTACCTCGCGCCGGGCCACCCCTACTTTGCCATGGAACCGGAGGCGATGTTGGAGACCTTCATCCCGGCCATTCAGCGCCTTAACCCGGCCTTCGAGCGTTCGTGGATTCGCAAATTTTGGAAGTTCAGTGAAATCTACGCGCAGCCCGTGCCGTTCCTCAACCACTCGCAGCACCTCCCGCCTATTCAGACGCCCATCCCCAACCTCTACATGGCAAACATGAGCCAGGTCTATCCGTGGGATCGCGGCACCAACTACGCCGTGCAAATCGGGCGGCGCGCGGCAGCAATTGTGGGGAGTAGGGAGTAAGGAGCAGGAAGTATGGAAGAGCCGCAAGTGGCGATTTTTATCGATTTTGAGAATGTGGCGATCTCGGCGGAGGATCTGTACGGCAAGTGCGATCTGGGGCTGATCATGAGCGTGGCGGAACGGTGGGGCCGCATCGTCATTCGCCGCGCTTACTGCGACTGGACCGGTTTCGAGCAGTACCAGCAGGACCTCATCGAGCATGCCATCGAATTGACCCAGTTGTTCCGCTACAGCTCGCGCCATCGCAAGAATGCCGCCGACATCCAGATGGTGGTCGACGCGCTGGAAACTGCCTTCACCCACCCGGAAATCAAGACCTTCATCCTCGTGACCGGCGATAGCGACTTCAGCGCGGTCGCCCGCAAGCTGCGCGCCTATGGCAAGACGGTGGTGGGGATGGGGCTGCGCCAGTCCACCAGCGAGGTGCTGGTCAAAGCGTGCGACCATTTTGTGCTCTACGACACCCTCATCGAGGACACGCGCACCTCGGTCTACCGGCTGGAAAAGGCGCGCCAACTGCTGCTCGACGTGATGCGCCTGATGCTGCCGCAGGTCGAAGGCAACGCCGTCAATGGCAGCCAACTGAAGATGATGATGCTCAAAATGGATCCTACCTTCAACGAGGCAGACCTGGGCTACCCACAGTTCCGCAGCTTCCTGGAAGCACAATCCGATCTGGTCAAAGTGGAGGTGCGCGATCAGGTTCTCTGGGTATCGCTCAAGCCGGCCGTGGCGCTGGCGGCTACCGAAGACGAATTGATGCAGTATCGCGTCTCCCTCAGCACCGCCGGGCTGTCGTTGCTCGATCCTCACACGCGCGCCGACGTGCTGCTCGATCTGTACGCTCTGCTTTCGGAAGCGCCCGGCGTCTACACCTTCGAGCAGGCCATCATCCATCTGAAAGCGAAGTACGACACGGAGAACATCCTGCGCTCGCGCGAGGAGGTGCAGGAAGTTGTCAAACTGCTTAAATATGCTGATGTGCTCGCGGTACGACCGCAATCCTGGCAGCTCGACACCCTCACCATCAAAGCGGGCTTGCAAGCGCAAGATTTTGTCGACCGCAGTGAAAGTGCTTACCTGGTGGTGATGCTGCAAAATAACCTGGAACTCAAACCCGACCTGCTGGCGCAGTTGCTCTATGGGACACTGGACCAGCGCGCGCGGGTGATGCGACTGATTGCGCTGGCCCGGCAAGCCTGGGCAGCAGCGCTTGAATCGGCCCGCAAGGCCCGCATCCCGCTCAGCGAAGGCGCTTGCTATCTCAGTGACATCGTGCAACTCCAGCCGGTGCTACAGGCGTTGGAGCGGGTGGAACTGACCGGCCCGGTGTCGCTGGAGCGGGCAGCGCAGTTGAACCAGGAAGGCTTGCAACTTCGTATGACAGACTTCGAGCAAGCCCGCCAGTACTTCATTCAGGCTGCGCGGATGATGTGCGACTTGTTGCGGGTTGGCAGCCAGGGCGCAGGGCGGATGGAATTGGAGTGGTATCTCGCCAGCTATTGCGCCGCGAGTGGCGGGCTGCACTACTTCCGTTCCGAATACACCCGCGCGAAGGAGTACTACCTGGCATTTTTCGCGCTGGCTAAAGAGACCGAGCCGGTCTGGGAAAAAGTGCAGCGTTTGGTGGAACCCTTGCTGTCGTTCTACTTTATCATCGCGGCCGGCGTCCACGGCGAGTTGCTTGAATTTCGGCCCGGACGCACCCATCCGGCGCGTATGGCTATCGCGCTTTACACTTATCCCAACGAGACCGTGCGCGAACAGTGGCTCGCCCTCGTGCAAGAACTCTACGCGATCAACCCGGCAGTGCTGCGTAGCGTTGTGCGCCGGTTGGAAGTGCTTGAGCAAACGACGCAAGTGCCCGGCGCGCGCGAAACCCGGCTGGCGCTGGAAGCCAACATGTCGCCGCGGGACTGATGAACACAGCAAAATATGTTCACGTGAAATTATACGCAATTCTAACCAAAAAAGCTTGACAAACGCATCGATGTGACCTATACTATAATTACCTGAAGCCCCAAGGCACGAAGTTACAAACAGGGGAAGACAATCGAAAAACAAGCTAAAGTTGGTAAGCGGCGGACATCTTCATCCCGTTGGAGAAGAAAGAAACCGTAAGTCAATGAAAAGGTAGAAACAATACCGGGAAATTGACAAGCAGACAAGTTGGCGGGAAAAAACAACTGACTGGGAACCAACGTAGGCCATCTTCCAAAGTTTGGAAGTAAGTAAATTGTCGGAAACTGCAAAGTAACCAAGTCACTTGGGGCTTCACCGTGGATAAGACCTGCTCCCAAACTCCGCTCCTTTTGGCGTTGCCCCAAAAACAAGAACATGGATCCACGCAGATAAATCTCTAAAAATCTGCGTTCATTTGCGTTTGTCTGCGTCCTGACTCAGTGGCTGATGCGCACCGCGATGACACTGATCACCAGGGCTACCAACAACACCACGACAATGAACATCGCCAACCGTCTTTCCAGTTTGGTCGGTTCGATCAAACGCCCCGAAATCCACAGAAAGGCGCCGCCCGCCAGGCCGAAGCCCAGCAGCACCCCGATGGTATAGACCACTGCCGTCGCCATCAAACGTGGCAGGTCTATGGTGATGATCAGCCGACCAAACACGGCGATGGCGAAACGGCTACCCAGAAAGGCATAAGCGCCGGCAATCACCAGCGCGCTGCCTACCATCAGCGCGCCAAGCAACTGCTTTCTGCCGCGTTCGATCCACCAGGTAATCGCGCCGAGCACCAACAACGCCAGCGCAAACGTGAATACTACAATCGAGAGGAATTCAATCGCCATACATCCTCCTGGTCAAATAGTCGGGTAGTCGTTAGTCGGATAGTCAAATCGTTGAAATCTTGAAACCAATAATAGTGCAGAAGCGGGAAAGCGCCAATGGGCTTTTAAGTTTTCCCCTTTTGGCGTAAACTTAATCCGTTTCATCCGTTAAATCCGTTGACAAGGAGTAAATCGATGAACCCTCAAGGAAAAACGGCTTTGGTGACGGGCGGCGCGGTGCGGGTGGGGCGTGCGATGACGCTGGCCCTGGCGCGCCGTGGCGCAAACGTGGTCGTTCACTACAACAGCTCGGCAGGCCCGGCGGAGGAGACAGCCGCCGAAGCCCGTGCGCTGGGGGTCAAGGCGCTGACCGTGCAGGCAGACCTCGGCGACCCTGCAGCCGTCGCCGGGCTGGTGCGCGCCGTCGAAACGGCGTTCGGCGGCGTGGACATCCTGGTGAACAGCGCCTCGCCCTTCGTCCGCAAGCAATTGCACGAGACGACGTTGGCAGACTGGCATTTTGTGCTCGGTGCGCTGCTCGATGGGCCGTTTTTGCTTGCCCAGGCTTTTGCGCCGGGGATGGTGGCGCGCGGCGAAGGCGTGATCGTCAACATCCTCGATCAGGCTGCCTTTGCGCCGTTCCCCTCCCATCTGGCGCACAGCGTCGGCAAACACGGCTTGCTCGGCCTCACCCGCAACCTGGCGGTGGCCTTAGCGCCGGCGGTGCGCGTCAACGCCATCGCGCCGGGGCCGGTGCTGCCGCCGCCGGATTACACGCCGGAGCAGAACGACCGTATCGCCGCCAAGACGCTCCTGCAACGCTGGGGATCGCCCGATGACGTGGTGAAGGCGCTGCTCTACCTCATCGATGCAGATTACGTCACCGGCGACGTGCTCTTCGTGGATGGCGGTGAACGCTGGAAGTGATTGGAGATTGAGAGGGTGGGGGATTGAATTTTCAATTCGCCATTCGCTATTCGCTATTCGCTCATTCATCCATTCTCAGTAGATCCAATTTTGCTTGGTCTGGATCGCCAGATCCAGACCAGAACGGGGATCTGCCGATCCCCTTGGAGCATTTTTGGATCTACTGATTCTGGTATAATACCCACTATGGAAAACGAAAACACAGAACGCTTACAGAAAATTCTCGCGGCTGCCGGCTATGGCTCGCGCCGGGCCTGTGAAGAAATGATTGCAGAGGGGCGTGTCGCCGTCGATGGGCGCATTGCCCGGTTGGGCGACAAGGCCGACCCGGCAACGCAGCGCATCACGCTGGACGGTGAACCGATCCGCCAGCCCAAAGGCCACACCTACGTGGCGCTTTACAAACCGCGTGGCTACATCACCACCACCAGCGACCCCGAAGGACGGCGCACCATCATGGATTTGATTCCGCTGCCGCAGCGCCTTTATCCCGTGGGCCGCCTGGACGCCGACAGCGAGGGCCTGGTGTTGCTCACCGACGACGGCGAGCTGACCGAGCGCCTCACCCATCCGCGCTACGGGCACGCGCGCGTCTACCGCGTGTTGGTGACAGGTGAACCGACCGAGGAGACCCTCGAACGCTGGCGGCGCGGCATCACGCTGGATGACCGCAAGGCGAACTTCAGCCAGGTGCAGGTTGAGCGTCAGGAACGCGGCGAGACCTGGCTGCGCGTCACCGTCCACGAAGGGCGCAAGCATCTGGTGCGGCGTATCGTGGCTGCGCTCGGCCATCCGGCGCAGCGCCTTATCCGCATAGAAATGGGATCGCTGAAACTGGGCGATCTTACCACCGGGCGTTGGCGCTACCTGAGCACCGGCGAGGTCAACGCGCTGCGCAAAGAGACCGGCCTCACCCGGTCCGAGGCGGTGATCCGCCGTGAACCGCCCGTGCGCTTCGATCGTCCCCGGCAAGAGACGCCGCGCCAACGTAAACCTGCCGGTGGGCGCGAACCTTCATCTCCAACGAGGAAACGCCGGTGAGACCCTCGACCATTGCCATCGACGGGCCGGCGGCGTCGGGCAAAAGTACCATCGGTTATCACCTGTCGCGCTATCTGGCGTACCTCTACCTGGATACCGGTGTGCTCTATCGCGCCGTGACATGGGCCGCGCTTGACCGCGAAATTCCCATTGCGGACGAGCTTGCCGTCACGCATCTGGCCGAAGAATTGCACATCGATGTGACGGCGCCGACCGAGGAGGACGGGCGGCAATATACGGTGCGTGTCGAAGGGCGCGACGTCACCTGGGCCATTCGCACGCCGGAAGTGGACGCTGCCGTGTCGCCGGTTTCTGCGTATCCCGGTGTGCGCGATGCGCTCACCCGCCGGATGCGCGAGATTGCGGCGCTGGGGCGTGTCGTTATGGTGGGGCGCGACATCGGCACAGTGGTCATCCCCGATGCGGATTTGAAGCTGTACGTGGTCGCCTCGACGGAAGCGCGCGCGCACCGCCGTCAGTTGGAGCGCCAGATCAAAGGTGAGCCGTCTGAGTACGAGGCCGTGCTGGCGAACCTGCAACAGCGCGACCAGATCGACAGCAGCCGTGCCGCCGCCCCGCTCAAGGCTGCGCCCGACGCGATTCTCTTCGATAGCACCGACCTTTCAATTGACGAAATGCTCGAACAGGCCGAAAACCTGGTGGACGGCCTCGATCCGAACGATTGTCCGTGACCATATTCACCACGAATCTTCACGAATTCACACTAATGTTTTCTATTCGTGAAAATTAGTGCAGATTCGTGGTTTGCTTTTAGGAGGAACCAAATCATGCCAGAATCAACTTACGATGTCGTCATCATCGGTGCGGGGCCGGGAGGATACGTCGCCGCCATCCGCGCTGCGCAACTGGGGATGAAGGTCGCGCTGGTGGAGCGCGAGCATCTCGGCGGGGTGTGCCTCAACTGGGGCTGTATTCCCACGAAGGCGCTGCTGCGCAATGCCGAGGTCGCGCGGTTGCTCGGCGAGGGCAAGGAGTACGGCTTCAGCGTCGAAAACGTCACGCTGGATTACGGCGCGGCCATCGACCGCAGCCGCAAAATCGCCGCGCGGCTGGTGAAGGGCGTGGAAACGCTGATGAAGGGCAATCACATTGAGGTGGTGTGGGGCAGCGCAAAGCTCGCCTCGCCGACCGGTGTGGCGGTAACGAACGAAGCGGGCGAGACCCAGACGCTCACCGCCAAAGCCATCATCCTCGCCACCGGCTCGCGCGCCCGCCTCATCCCCGGCGTTGCCGCCGACGGGGAGCGCGTGCTCACGGCGCGCCACGCCCTGGAACGCCGCGTGCTGCCGAAGTCCGCCATCATCATCGGCGCGGGGCCGATCGGCCTGGAATTTGCGACGGTGTGGCGCGCTTACGGCGCAAACGTGACGGTGGTGGAAATGCTCGAGCACATCCTGCCCGCCGAGGACAAAGAGGCCGCCGATGTGTTAGCCGGCCATTTCCGCCGCATGAAGGTACAAGTGCTGACTTCCACCCGCGTCGAGGGCGTCGCAACGACCGCGAACGGCGTGCAGGTGCGTGTGAACGGGCCGAAGGGCGAGCAGACGCTTGAAGGCGACGTGGCACTGGTTGCCATCGGCGTGCAGCCCAACAGCGAGGATTTGGGGCTGGAAGCGGCGGGCGTGCTGACCGACCGGGGGTGGATCAAGGTGGATGGCTTTATGCGGACCAACGTGCCCACCGTTTACGCCATCGGCGACGTGAACGGGCTGCTGCCACTGGCGCACGTCGCTTCGGCGCAGGCGCTGCTGGCGGTGGAGACCATCGCCGGGCACAAGACGAAGCCCTTCGACGTGAATGTGATGCCGCGCGGCACGTACACTTCGCCGCAGGTTGCTTCGTTTGGCCTCTCCGAGGCTAAAGCGCGGGAGCAGGGCTTGACCGTGCGCGTGGGGAAGTTCCCCTTCCTCGCCAACGGCAAAGCATTGGGGCTTGGCGATAACGCCGGTTTTGTCAAAATCGTCGCCGAGGAACGCAGCGGCGAGATTGTCGGCGCCGTTATCGTCGGCCCGGAGGCAACGGAGTTGCTGGCCGAGCTGGTTTTGGCCCGCACCGCCGAACTGACGCCCGACGAGATCGCCCATACGATGCATGCGCACCCAACGCTCAACGAAGCCGTTATGGAAGCCGCGCACAGCGTTTTTGGCAAGGCGATTCACAATATTTAGAAATGGGTTGGTTCTGTAGCACAACAATAAGCCGGAATTTTTACCACTAATCTTCACGAATCCGCACTAATTTTTTTAATTCGTGAAGATTAGTGTAGATTCGTGGTTTATCTGCTGGGGATATGAAAACACAAGACGCAGTCTTCCGCCAGGCGTATCCGGCGCCGCCGTATTGGGTGGCGCGGTTCGACGTGGCACATCCGCCCGGCCCCGGCGCGTTTGTGCTGGCGGATTTTGGGGGGCCGTTGCGCGAGCCGCTGTTCCCCGCGACCATCGACGCCAACGGATTCACCGTGATGTTGCCGCCGCGCCACCCGGCGACGCGACTCTTGCCCGGCACGACGGTGAATATGCTCGGCCCGTTGGGGCAGGGATTTCGGCTTGGCGGCGCGACGCGGCTGTTGTTGGTGGCCGAAACGGCTTGTCTGCCGCCGCTGCTGCCGCTGCTGGAAGCCGCGCCCGCCGTGGCGCTTGTCATTGAGGCACCGACGCGCGCGCAACTGCCGCCGCCAGACCGCTTGCCGCCGACCGTCGAATTGACGCTGGTGACGCGCGACGGCTCCGCCGGGTATCTGGGGCCGCTGGAATCGCAAGACCCCGCGCCCGCGAATTTGCAGCGCGTGATGCCGCATTTGGTGGAATTGATCGCCTGGGCGGAGTGCGCGTGCTTCGCGTGCGCCAACGACCGTTATCCGGCGCTGGCGACCATTGTGCGCGCCGCGCGCATCCAACCCCCGCCGGACTTCGCGCAGGCGCTCGTCCAGGTGCCGATGCCGTGTGGCGTCGGCGCGTGTGAGGTTTGCCGGACGCCGACGCGAGCGGGCGAGAAACATGCCTGCATCGACGGCCCCGTTTTCGACATGGCGCGTAACTTTGCGTTAACACTATGATCGAACTTGCGCCCCGCCACAAATTCGGTTTGCCCATCGCCTCGCCGGTGATGCCGTCCGCGGGCGCGTTTGGCTATGGCGACACGTACCACGATCTGGTCGATTTGCACGTTCTGGGGGCGCTCGTCACCAATCCGGTGAGCCTCAATCCCCGCGAGGCCGCGCGTGGAGCACGGATCGCTGTCCACGGAGAGCATTTTGTCGCGCATACCGGCCTGCCGAATCCCGGCGTGAAGCGTGTGTTACGGCAGTACCGCCAGACGTGGGAGCGCCTGCCCATTCCGGTCATCGTTCACCTGATTGCCACCACGCCGGCCGAGACGGCGAAAGCAGCGGAGCAGCTCTCCGGCGTCCAGAATGTCGTTGGCATTGAACTAGGGCTGGTGGACAACGTCACGCCGCAGCGGGCGCTCAATCTGCTGGACGCCGCGCGCGCCGACGGCGACCTGCCGGTGATTGTGCGCGTGCCCTTCACCGGTGTGGACGCGCTCGCGCCGTTGCTCGCCGACCACGGCGCCGATGCCCTGACGCTCACGGCGCCGCCCCGCGCCGTCCTGCCTGCAGCGGAGGCGGTTGACGATAGCGAGGCCCGACGTTATATACGCGGGCGGCTCTACGGTCCGGCGCTCTTGCCGCTGCTGCTGAACGTCCTGGCGCGCTGGTGCTCCAAACTGCCGGTCCCGGTCATCGCCTGTGGAGGCATCGCCGGCCTGCAAGATGCCATCGCCTGCCTGGAACTCGGCGCAACGGCGCTGCAAGTCGATGCGTTGCTCTGGCGCGATCCGGCGATGCTGCAACGGATTGCGGAAGGACTGGCGAAATCTGATTCCTCACCACGTTCAGAGTAGACATTCATGGATGTTTGAGGTATGATAAAGACAGGTAAATCGACGTCGCGTGTGTGAGATAGGGAGTTGTGCTATGACTGTGCCTGTCGTTATGATAGAAACGCCTATGCCGGAAGACGTTTATCGCGTGCTTCAGACGCACGGGATATTTCGGGAAAATCTCGTTGAGCAAGCGCAGCGATTGTTGGCAATGCGCTTTTACCGTGAGCGGGTGCTTTCGCTTGGCAAAGCGGCACGTTTGGCAGGGCTGGACCGTTGGGCTTTCATCGAATATCTGTCCGAGAATCAAACGCCGGTGCTAGACTTTGATGACGAAGAACTCCGGGCAGAATTTGCGGCGGTAGAGGAGATCCAGGCGGAGTTACCCGCGTGATTGTCGTTTCAGATGCAACCCCACTGATCGCGTTGGCTAAGATTCATCATCTGCTGCTGCTGCGCGAGCTATTTGGCATCTTGTATGTTCCGCAAGCTGTCTTCGATGAAGTAACTGCCTCTGCGCCAACACGTCCTGGCGCCAATGCCGTGCGTCGCGCAGATTGGATTCTGGTACGTATCCCTGTAGATAAGTCAAAGGTTGCCTATCTGCGCGCCGACTTGGATCCTGGTGAAGCTGAAGCACTAGTCCTCGCTGAAGAACTTCACGCTGATTGGGTATTGATAGATGAGATCAAGGCCCGATTGGCGGCGGAGAATCTGGGCATCAAATACATTGGAACGGTCGGGCTGCTTCTTCTCGCAAAGCAACGGGGTTATGTGTCTGCCATTAAGCCGCTTCTGGATACATTGCGCTCTCGTAAATTTTATCTCAGTGACCGCGTCTACCAAGGCGTTCTATGTCAGGCAGGAGAGTAGCTGACCTGCAAACCGCCGTGGCGGTCGAAGCCGTCCTTCCGCCCGAAGTCAGCCTGTCGCTGGATGAGGCACTGCAACAATTGAAAACCGGGCTGCAATAGTCTTCTTGACGAAATCCTACAGTACACGTAAAATAGTCATAGAAGACACTGAATTTGACATCAAAAAAGGCAACGAATATGTACACCAAAATAATGCCGGTCAGCGATTTGCGCCGCAAGACGAGCGACGTGATTGATATGGTGCGTGAGGGGAGCGATGCCGTTTACATCACGCAGCATGGTCGCCCGGTCGTCGTGGTGGTGGATTACACACGCTATGAAGCGCTGTTGACCCAGGTTAAGGTGTTGAGTGAGCACGCCGAGCACCCTGTTTCCCCCGCAGCATCTGCGCCCAGTTACACCACGCGCCTGGCAGGTTTACACCAGGGCGTCTGGGAAGGTGTAGACACCGATACTTATCTCCGGCAGGAACGTGACGCTTGGGAAGACTTGCCGAACAGTTAACCGGCCATGCGCGCATCGGGCTGGATACCTGCGTTCTGATTTATCACATCGAACGTCATCCCACGTATTTCCCTCTCACGCAAGGATTGCTTGCGAATATCGAAGCCGGGCATTTGACGGCCATCACCTCTATTCTGGCGCTCATGGAAATAACGGTGCGCCCCTGGCAGTTGCAGCGCAGCGATGTTGTACGGGACTACGAAGAAATCCTGACGCATTTTCCCAATCTGACACTCGTTGACGTAAACCGGGATATCGCCGGTCAGGCTGCACGTCTGCGCGCTCAGTATCGCCTGCGCGCGGCAGATGCGCTGCACGTCGCTACGGCGCTTGTCCACGGGGCGACGGCGTTTATCACGAACGACCGGCAGTTGGCGCAACTGCGAGAAAACGTGCGCGTCATCCTCCTGGAAGATTGCGTTCCGATTTGATGAAGTACCCCCTGACCCAAGAAACAGAATTTGTCACCCAGGGAGGTGACACTTCCCACTACGGTCATGCCTCTAAGGGGACTATAATGCCAGCAGGCTGGGATGGCAGATCGTTGGCGCACCACACGCGCCAGGGCAGCAGGACTGTTGATGAATGAATCAGGACGATAATCGACACGCGGCACCTTCACATGACGGGCGGAATGAGGCGCAAAAGCGGACGATACGCACGCTGTTCACCCGCATCGCGCCGAGCTACGACAGGATCAACCGGCTGCTTTCGCTGGGACAGGATCAGAACTGGCGCAGACACGCGCTCGCCCGCGCGCAGGTTCCGCCCGGCGGAAAGTTGCTGGATGTTGCTACCGGCACGGGGGATGTGGCGTTGTTGGCCGCGGACCAGTTCGCCGCTGTGCAGATCGTCGGCGCAGACCTGACCCTGGCAATGTTGGATGTGGCGCGGGAAAAAGCGCACAGGCAGGCCGCGCGGCGGATTCGTTGGGTCAACAGTGACGGGCTGGCGCTTGCGTTCCCGGACGATACGTTCGACGCCGTTATTTCCGTGTTTATGCTGCGCAATGTCCCCGACGTGCGCCGGGCGTTCGCCGAGCAGGCACGAGTGGTGCGACCCGGCGGCCGGGTGGTGTGCATGGAGATGACGTGGCCGCAGCGCTTCCCGATGACGTGGTTTTTCTGGCTCTATTTTTTCGGCGTCGCGCCTCTGCTTGGACAACTGATCGCCAAAAATCGCGCCGCGTACACCTATCTGCCCCGCTCTGTGAGACAGTTCCCTGCGCCCGCCGCTACGGCTAAGGTTATGGAGGCCGCCGGATTGCGCGACGTTTTGTGGGAGCTGAAGATGTTGGGGACGGTGGCGGTTTTTGTGGGGACGAAGTAATGAGTAATGAGTAATGAGTAATGAGTAATGAGTAATCGGTAACTCGTTATTCGCCCATTCGTTGATTCTTTCCAATGGAGCATAGTTTGACGGAGAACACAACTGCGCGGCTGGATGAACTTCGGACGCGCCAGGCACAAGCACAGGCAGGCGGGGGACAAACCCGCATCGATCAGCAACACGCAAAGGGCAAGATGACCGCCCGCGAGCGCATCGCTGCGCTGCTTGACCCTGATACCTTCCAGGAATTACAGCCTTTCACGCTTGAGCATCCCACAGACGACGCTGCTATTCCCGGTGAAGGCGTGGTGACCGGGTTTGGGCAGATTGACGGGCGTAATGTCTGCGTCTATGCGCAGGATTTCACCGTTTGTGGCGGCTCTGTCTCGCTGGCGCACGCGCGCAAGATCACGCAGCTTCAGGATTTGGCGCTGCGCAACGGCGTCCCGATCATTGGGTTGCTGGACTCCGGCGGCGCGCGCATCCAGGAAGGGGTGACATCGCTGCACGGCTACGGCGAGATTTTCTCCGGCAACGTGCTGGCATCGGGCGTCGTTCCGCAGATTGCGGTGATGATGGGGCCGTGTGCGGGTGGGGCGTCGTACAGCCCCGCGCTCACCGACTTCATCATTATGGTGGACAAGACGTCCACGATGTACATCACCGGCCCGGACGTGATCAAAAGTGTTACCGGCGAGAACGTCGATCACGAGAGCCTGGGTGGGGCGCACGTCCACGCGACGACGAGCGGCGTGGCGCACTTTATCGCCGAGGACGAAATGCACGCGCTCGGTCTGGTGCGACGCTTGCTGAGCTATCTTCCGGCGAACAACGTGGAGAATCCGCCAAGTCTGCCGGTCAATGCAGCTTTGGCCCCTACCGATCCGGCGCGATTGAATACCCTTATCCCGGACGATCCCAATGTTCCCTACGACATGCGCGTGGTGCTCGACGGGGTGGTGGATCGCGGCAGCTTCTTCGAGGTGCATGCGGGGTGGGCGCGGAATGTCCTGGTGGGGTTTGCGCGGCTGGCGGGACAGGCGGTGGGCATCGTGGCGCAGCAGCCGTTGGAGAAGGCCGGCGTGATCGACATCGACGCCTCTGACAAAATCTCGCGTTTCGTGCGCTTCTGTGACGCCTTCAATCTGCCGCTGATTACCTTTGTGGATTCGCCCGGCTTCTTGCCCGGTGTGGCGCAGGAGTATGGCGGCATCATCCGCCACGGCGCGAAGATTATCTACGCCTACGTCTCGGCTACTGTCCCGAAAATTTCAATCGTGACGCGCAAGGCTTACGGCGGCGCGTACATCGTGATGAGCAGCAAATCGATCGGCGCGGACCTGCACCTGGCGTGGCCGTCGGCGGAGATCGCGGTGATGGGGCCGGAGGCGGCGGTCAACGTGTTGAACCGCCGGGAGATTGCGGCGGACGCCGACCCCGAAGGACGGCGTGCGGCGTTGGTGCAGACCTACCGCGAGACGCACGCCACGCCGTATTACGCCGCCGAACGCGGTATCCTGGATAACGTGATCGAACCGGCGCAGACGCGCGACACTCTTATCGCAGCGCTGCGGATGCTGCGCGAGCAACTGCGTCCCAAGCCGCCTAAGAAGCATGGGGTGATGCCGGTATAAAGAGGCAGGATGCAAGAGGCAGGATGCAAGGGGCAGGATGCAGGATGCAGGATGCAAGAGGCAGGATGCAGGACTATGACTTTTGACCTGAGTACAAATCACTGATTACTGATTACCAGACGATGACAACATTACTGAATCAAGCTTTGATATTGACCCTGGTGGGGATGGGGATGACGTTTGCGGCGTTGGGGCTGCTCGTCCTGGGCATGTACGCGATGACGGCCTTCATCACGGACGAGCCGCGCCGCAAAAAAGCGCCGGTTGTGGAAACGCCCGCGGAAGAGCCGCTTGTGACGCGGGTTGCGGATGTGGTGCTGCACCTGGCTACTACCCGCCGGTCAGATGCCGAGGCGCTTGAGGATCGTCAGCGCGCCGCTGCCGCCGCTGTGGCCCTGGCGCTGGATGCGGCAGAAGACTACCGGTATCGCGCCGCAGCCGCCGCTGTAGCGATGGCGTTGGCATCTGGTGACGCTGCGCCTGCATCCACAAATGTTGTCGCTGCGCCGGATGCCTGGAACACGCATGTGCGCAGCCAGTATCTCACGCAACGGCAGCGTTGGGTAGGTAGACCGTAGACCGTAGACGGTAGCCAGGGAACGGAAAACCCCGTCTACTGTCTACCGTCTACCAAACTTGGAGGAATCGAGTATGTCCGTTTATTACGTCACCATTCGTGGAAAACAATACACCGTCGAAGTGCCCGACGTGCGCGCGCGACCTGTGCGGGCGATTGTGGATGGCGAGGTCGTCGAGGTCGATGTCGCTCCCGCACCGGCTGCCGCGGCGGCTCCCGCCCCAATTCCCACGCCGTCACCCGCGCCTGTTGCTGCGCCGCCGGTTCAGCCGGTCGCTGCGCCGGTCGCTTCTCTATCGGGCGTTGTCGAGGAGATCAAAGCGCCGCTGCCGGGCACCGTCGTCAGCATCGGCGTGAGCGTGGGCGAGTCTGTGACGCACGGCCAGGAGTTGTGCGTGCTGGAGGCGATGAAGATGAACAATCCCATTCGCGCGAACCAGGCCGGCGTGATCCGCGAAATCTTTGTCACCGTCGGGCAGCAGGTGCAACACGGCGCCCCCTTGATGGCGATTGAGGCATAAGCAATGCAGGCTGTGACCCGTGCCGAGCGACTTTCGTCGCATCTAGCGAACCAGATCGAGGCGCAAACGCGCGACCCCGACTGGACGTTGGCGCATTACACCTTCGTCGCCAGTGTGACCACGCTGGCTGCGGAGTGCGATATTGCCCATTCGCCTGCGATGTCGGTCGCCAGCAACCACGCGGTTCCACGCCTGCGCCTCGCCTTTATCGGCGACTCGGCGGAGCTGTTAGCCAATTACACAACGTTTCTCATCAGCCACGGTAGCGAAATGGAGCTCCTGGTGGATGAAGCACAGCGCGCCGTGGTGGAACAGGCCTTCAAAGTGCTCAGCAACGAAGCGCAGTGGCAGATGGTGTTCCGTGGCGATCCCGCTGTATTGGATAGCGGCCCGGCTACTGAACTGGCCGGCAACGATTTACCGGCGATGCAGGCGTTGGCAAAGCGCGAGCAGTTTGATCTGCGGTTTACCACGCGAGACCCGTTCCAGCAGGGGCCGGCCTTCGGTATTTGGGAAGGGGAGGCGTTAGCGGCGATGGGCGTCACCAACCTGCGCTTGCCCGGCGTGGTACAGATCGGCAACATCGTGGCGACGAAGACCGCTTCCGAACGTCTGTATCTCACCGCGGTTGTGTCCGCGCTGGTCAAGGCTCACGCGGAGGCTATGCGCGTCTTCTGCATCATCCCACAGCAGTTGGAGGATACCATAGCTTTGCTCGAGACGTTGGGCTTCGTCCGCGAACGCCCGATGTACCGGATGCGTTGTGTGCTCAAGGAAGAGAAGTAGCGTTCAGCCTTCAGCTATCAGCAAGAACGTATATGCAGCAACTTCTGACTATCGACTTTCGACTTTGGACTTTTAACTTTAGACTATCTCTTGGGAGTGGCTTGTGAATGGGATTGATTTGAACAACCTGATCGCCGGTTTGTTAGCCGTCACCTGGCAAAGTCTCGTGATGATGGCGGTGGGCGGCGTGCTGATCTACCTGGCGATTGCCAAGGAGTACGAGCCGGTGCTGCTGCTGCCGATTGGCATCGGGTGCATTATCGCCAACCTGCCGCTCTCGGCGATGATCAACCCGGATGAGAACGGCATGTTGTGGGTGCTAAAGCAGGCGGGTATCGATAACGAGTTATTCCCGCTGCTGATTTTCATCGGGGTAGGGGCGATGATGGATTTCAAACCGCTGCTGGCCCAGCCGATTTTCGCGTTGATGGGCGCGGCGGGACAGTTCGGCATTTTCGGGACGTTGATCCTCGCCATTCTGCTCGGTTTCCCGATGAACGAGGCCGCCAGCATCGGCATCATCGGCGCGATTGACGGCCCGACGAGCATCTACGTCGCCGGGAAGCTCGCGCCGCACATGCTCGGCGTGATCTCGGTGGTTGCGTATTCGTACATGAGCCTCGTCCCCATTATCCAGCCGCCGATTATGCGTCTGCTCACCACCCGCGAAGAGCGGATGACGAGGATGGCCTACAGCCCGCGCCCGGTTTCCAGGCTGGCGCTGGTGCTGTTCCCGATCATCGTGACGATTGCGGTGGGCATCCTCGTCCCGCAGGCCGCCCCGTTGATTGCCTCGCTGATGTTAGGCAATCTGCTCAAGGAGTCGGGCGTCGTCCAACGGTTGACACGCGCTTCGGAGAATGAAATCATCAACGTCTCCACGCTCTTCCTGGGATTGGTGGTCGGCAGCACAATGACGGCGGAAAGCTTTTTGAAGCTGGACACGCTCAAAATCCTGATTTTGGGATTGTTCGCGTTTGGGCTGGATACGGCGGCGGGCATCACATTCGGCAAGCTGCTCTACGTGCTTTCCGGCAAGAAAATCAACCCGCTCATCGGCGCGGCGGGCATCAGCGCCTTCCCGATGGCGGGCCGCCTGGTGCAGAAAGTCGCCCACGAGGAAGACTTCTCCAACTTTGTGCTGATGCACGCGATGGGCGCGAACACCGCCGGGCAGTTGGGATCGGTGATCGCGGGTGGCGTCTTGCTTACACTAGTTATCCCCCTGGTGGGGGGGTAGACGGTAGACAGTAGACGGTAGACGGGAATCCCAGTTTACCGTCTACTTTTTGCCGTCTACCAAAATCAAAGGAGGATTGAAATGGCTGATCGCAAGAAGATTACGTTACCGAGGTTGTTTCAGAAGGTCGCCAACCATGAGCCGATCACGATGCTCACCTGCTACGATTATCCGACGGCCTATTTCCAGGAGGAGGCCGGTATCGATATGATCCTCGTCGGCGACAGTTTGGCGATGACGATGCTTGGTTACGATAGCACGCTGCCGGCGACGATGGACGACATGATCCGCCACACGCAGGCCGTGCGGCGCGGCGCACCCACCGCCTGGCTCGTCGGCGATATGCCCTACATGAGCTACCAGCCGAGCGTCGAGACGGCGATTCGCAACGCCGGCCGCTTTATGGCCGAGGCCGGCACCGACTGCATCAAGCTGGAGGGCGGCGCGGAGATGGCCGACCGCGTCAAAGGGATCGTCGCGGCGGGCATCCCGGTGATGGGCCACCTGGGATTGACGCCGCAAAGCGCCAGCGCGCTCGGCGGGTTCCGCGTGCAGGGCAAGAGCGCGTTGCAGGCCAAGAAGATCATTGACGATGCGCTGGCGCTCGAAGCGGCGGGGGTGTTCTCCATTTTGCTGGAAATGGTGCCTGACCGCGTCTGCAAAATCATCACCGAGCGTGTGAAAAGCTGCTTCATCATCAGCCTGGGATCTGGCCCGCACGCCCACGGACAACTGCTGATCTACCACGACATGTTCGGCCTGTATCCCAAATTCAAGCCGCGCATGGCGAAGGTATTTGGCAACGCCGGTGAAGTCATCCTCAACGGGCTGAAGGACTACGTCGCAGAGGTGACGACCCGCCAGTTCCCGCAGCCGGAGAACTACTTCACAATCAAGGACGATGAATTCGCGGAATTGCTTAAGCTTTTAGAGTAGACGGTAGACAGTAGACGGTAGACAGGGAGGAGAGAACCCCCGTCTACTGTCTACCGACTACCGTCTACCTCCCCTAAGGAGGTTTCGGATGAGCGAAGATTTACGCCAGTTGTTGAAGATTCCGGTGGAACGGCTCGACGACCTCAACGCCATTCTCCTCGACCCCGATATGCGTGTGATTAACGATTTTCTCGCCGTTGTCGCTAAATATGGGACGCCGGACGAGATCAACCGCAAAGCGCAGCAAGCGCGCCAGCTCCCGGTTCTGCTTGAGCGCGTCAAAGCGGTCCGGCCCGAATATCTGGCCGACCTCGAATGGCTGCAAGTCCAGCGCGACAAACATGCCTTCATCAGTATTGCCGATTACCGGCGTAAGGTCCTCGGCGCACGGGCTGACACAATGACGTTCGCCGATGATTTCGCCGTCACGCTGGAAGTGAGCGCGTGCCAGTATTTCCCGTGGGTGATCGAGGCGGCCACGCGCGCTATCGCCCAGGGGACGCTGATGCCGGGGCGCTTCATCCGCGTGCGCAAGATGAAGGAGCAGGAGGCCGACGGCGACCTGCCCGCTTTTGCCGCCGCGATGAACATCATCGGCGCGAGCTACGTGGAGACGCTGGACACCAAGGGCACGGATGGCTCCAACGTCCACCTGGGTGGCCCGGCGACGATCACCGGTTACTTCGGCGGGGTGGGGCAGCCCAACGATCATGCGCTCCAATGGCTCGACGAGTTCCTCTACTACTACACCGAATACGGCGTCCGCCAGGTGTTGAACGTCAATCCCGGCACGGTGCTGCTCGGCTATCTGCTCTACCGGCTGGGCGTGGACATCGAGTTCAAGATTTCGGTGTTTATGGGCAACGACAATCCCTATGCCGGCCTGTGGACGTTGATCGGGGCGAAGCTGTTCGCGCGCGACGACGGCACGTCGCCGTTGATCGGCTTCAACTGGAGCAACTCGATCACCAACGAGACGATGGAGATCACGGCGCAGTTCCGCAAGGCGCTTGGCTTCGAGGACGTGGTGCGCTTCGAGCATCACATCACCGAAACGTGGAAAAGCATCGTGCGCCAGCCCTACCTGCGCCGCGACGAGCTGTGCGCCATTGCCGACCACGTCGCCAACATCTCCGCCAAGCATGAGGGCGGCGATCCCGAAGTCGAGCAGACGCGCGAGCATCCCTCGGATATCCTGGATTACTTCCGCGACAAAACGGAAGTCATCGCTGCCGGGGATTGGGACAATCTGTTGCTTAATTTCCTGGACAAAATGGAGGCGACGAACCGCACGGCCTGGGCGCTCACCGAGCACGGGCTGTCGTTCGTCGCTGCGCAGCATTTACACTCAACGGATTGAGCGGATTCAGCGGAAGGAAACTTCTACCACGAATTTTCACGAATCCACACTAATTTATCGTCTATTCGTGAAAATTTGTACTGGTCAAAGACATATTGCACCGCAGAGAGCGCAAAGCTCGCAGAGATTTATAGAATTTCTCCGCGTTCTCAGCGAACTCTGCGGTAAAAAAAGCCGTCCGGCAAGTTCAAACTCTCGTTGACCAGTACACTATTCGTGAAAATTCGTGTAGATTCGTGGTTTGTTCTACAGGAGGTTTGTTTATGGCTAAAGGGTTCGTCGTGATTGACGTGGATCGTTGCAAGGGATGCGGATTGTGTACGAATGTCTGTCCCGCCAATATCCTGGTGCTGTCGCGGGATGCGTTCAACGCGAAGGGGTATCATCCCGTCGTTGTCACCGATGTGGAGAAGTGCATCGGCTGCGCGTCGTGCGCGCGCATCTGCCCCGACGTGGTATTCACCGTCTACCGGCAGAAGCGCCAGACGCAACGCGCCCAGGTGAGTGCAGTGGCGTCCGCTGCACCCGTGCCGGTGATATAGGAGGAGGGGCTACAATGGTTAAAGAACTGCTCAAAGGTAACGTTGCATTTGCAGAGGCGGCCCTCCGGTATGGGTTGCAGGCGTACTTCGGGTATCCGATCACGCCGCAAAGCGAGGCGCTGGAACACCTCTCCGAGCGGATGATCGATGAAGGGCGCGTCTTCCTGCAAGCCGAAAGCGAAGTCGCCGCGATCAACATGGTCTACGGCGCAGCGTGCGCGGGCGTGCGGGTGATGGCGTCCACGTCTGGCCCCGGCTTCAGCCTGATGGCCGAGGGCTTCTCCTACATCGCCGGTTCGGAAGTACCCGTTGTTATCGTCAACATGATGCGCGGGGGGCCGGGCCTGGGCAATATCCAACCCTCGCAGAGCGATTACTTCTTTATGACCAAGAGCGCCGGGCACGGCGACTTTCACCCCATTGTTTTAGCGCCTGCCAATGTCCAAGAGCTGATCGATATGATGGGGCTGGCCTTCGATCTGGCGGAAAAATACCGCACGCTGGTTTTCGTTGCCGGAGATGGCGCGCTGGGCCAGATGATGGAGTCGGCGGAGCTCCCGCCGATGCAGCCGGTGCGCACCGAGCGCCCTGACTGGGCGGTGACGGGCAACGCCGGGCGCAAATCGCGGGTCATTACATCGCTTTATCTCGACCCCGAACAGCTCGAGAAGCTGAACCTGCA
>JAIOAS010000005.1:29510-56445 GCA_019873725.1 Chloroflexota bacterium
GGGATCGTTCACCGGCTGATTGCGGAAGTGATTGACGAGTTGGGCATCCAGGGGCAAACCATCGGCGTGGCGCCGGTGGGCTGCGCAGTGCTGGCCTACGACTACTTCGACGTGGATTTCGTCGAGGCGGCGCACGGGCGCGCCCCGGCGATGGCGACCGGCATCAAGCGCGTCAGCCCCGATAAGATTGTCTTCACCTACCAGGGCGATGGCGACCTGGCGGCGATTGGCACGGCGGAAATCATCCAGGCGGCCAATCGCGGCGAGCTAATCACGACTATCTTCATCAACAACGCGATTTATGGGATGACGGGCGGGCAGATGGCCCCGACCACATTGCCGGGGATGATAACCACGTCGTCGCCGGACGGACGCGATTGCCACATTGCCGGGTATCCGGTGCAGATGTCCGAAATCCTTGCCGTCACTTCCGGCGCGGTCTACATCACACGGGAAATCGTCGCCGATATTCCGAGCATCAACAAGACCAAGAACGCCATCAAGCGCGCGTTCATGGCGCAGATTGCGGGTCTGGGCTTCGCCTGCGTGGAAGTGCTCTCCACTTGTCCCACTAACTGGAATATGGACCCATGGAAGGCAATGGCATGGGCGAAGGAGAACATGACCAAAACTTTCCCGTTGGGCACGTTCAAGATGACCGATGCGGTGAAGGCACTGAAGCCCTAGTCAGCAGATTGAGCAGATCGAGCAGATTTTCAACTGCGAAAGTCTGTATTCGCAGAATCCACGTTAAATTCAAGAAGATTCACGGAACGTCAGGCTTTTCTTGACTTTATTCTCGAAGGAGACACCGGAGCTAATGCAATCCATCCGGCACGAAGATGGCGTTCCGCCTATGCGACTACATGACTAACGACTAAGCGACTATTTTCGTAAGGAGTGATTATGAAGCATGAGGATATAATCTTCGCCGGATTTGGGGGGCAGGGGGTGCTGTTTGCGGGACAACTGCTTTCCTACGCCGGCATGGCCGAAAACTTGCACGTGACATGGATTCCGTCCTACGGGCCGGAGATGCGCGGCGGCACCGCCAACTGCACCGTCATCCTCTCGGAAGAGGAAATCGGCGCGCCGATTGTCCGGCATCCCACCATCGCGGTCGTCCTCAACCTCCCCTCGATGGAGAAGTACGAACCGCTGGTCAAGCGGGGGGGATTGCTGATTGTCAACAGTTCGCTGATCCCGCTGACCTCCGAGCGCCAGGACATCCGCACGATCTACGTCGCGGCCAGCGATATCGCCACGGAATTGGGCAACCCGCGTATGGCGAATATGGTCATTCTCGGCGCGTTGATTGGGGCGACGAATATCGTCTCGTTGGAGACGGTCGCGCGGCAGCTTGATGAGCACCTCTCGCAGCGCCAGCGCAAGTGGCTGGAGCCGAACATCGCGGCGCTGAAGAAGGGCGCGGAACTCGGGAAGTAGTGTCAACGGATTCAACGGATATGAACGGATTTCTCTCCGTTCGTTCCGTTGAATCCGTTGAGATGAAGGTCATGCCGTCTGTACGTTATCTTTGGGCAATTTGAGCACAGCGAAGCCCGACACTGCCGTAACCACACACCCCACGTAGAAGGGCAGGTTCAACGAAGCCGCACCGAGCCAGCCGCCCACCGTCGGGCCGACGGCGTTCGATAGAGATACCGCCATTGAATCCAGCCCGTAAGCAGCGCCGGCCTTCCCCTCCGGTGCGCAGCGTCCGATGTAGGCGCTGACGATAGAGAGCGTCCCCCCCACCGCCAGCCCGATGAAGACCTGCGCGATCAACAACATCCAGTACTTCGTCGCCAGGGCCTGTATGCCGATGGCCCATGCCAATACAAACGTTGCGATCATCAACGGAGCGCGTGCGCCGTGGCGGTCGCCCCAGCGACCCACGATCGGTGCAGCAATGGCGCTGAAGATGCCCGAAACCGTCGTCAGCACGCCGGCGGCGGAACTGAGGAATGTGCTGTTCGGCAGCATGTCCTGCACGACCAGGGGCAGCAGGGGTGAGGAGATTTGTAGTCCCAGCCGCAGCACAAAACGTAACCCCAGTACCAATCCCAACATTGAACCGGCCAAAAGGGTGGTCACTTCGAGGCGCGCACGTTGCACAAGCGATCCCGATTGCGGCGCGCGTTCCACCGGGGTGAAGTCTTCCTTCACGATGAAAAGCATCAGCAGTCCGGCGAGAAACAGATAACCCGCCGTCATCCAAAACGTGGCGCGGTAGCCGAGCATGTCGGCGACAAATCCGCCCGTACTCGGTCCCACGAATTGCCCCAGGAAGATGGCCACTTGCAGTTTGCCCAATGTCTCCCCTAACCGCTCGCGCGGCGTGGTACTCGCTACCAGCGTCGTTGCCGCCGCTACCGTACCGGTAAACACGCCTTGCAACAACCGCAAAATCAGGACGTGTTCGACCGTTTTCGCAAAACCCACCAACCCCATCAACGCTGCTCCGCCGAACATCGCGCGCATCACCATCAACTTGCGACCATAGCGATCGCTGAGCATCCCCCAGATCGGCCCCACCACCGCCATGGTAAACGCCGGCGCGGAAACGATCAGGCCACTCCAGCGAGCGACCGCGTCGCCGCTGACGCCGAGGTCTTGAATGTAGTATGCCCACAGTGGGCCGGTGGCTGCAAACCCCATCAACGCTAAAAACTCGGCAAACCACGTGCCCCACAAATTCCGTCGCCATTGTTTTGTCGTCACGCTATGTCTCCTGCGGATTAAGGTAAGCGCATGGTATGTTCACGGTGGGCATTATAGCACGGGTGGGGAGTGGGGGGAAACACGAAGGCCAGATCATTGGTGATCTGGCCTTGCATGGATACAAGAAAGCAAAACGTTATTTACGCGGCGTCTAACATACCGAGTTCCCAGAGTTCACCGAGGAGGTCCAATCCTGGTTGTCCAAAGTGCGCCGCTAATTCCGCGAATGACGCAGTGCCGTCGCAGGCGTTCACGATTTGCCACGCTTCACGCGCGACAGGGAGAACGTGTCCCTGTCCGAGTAAAGCATACCCAAACTCTTCCTCACGGATGCGGAAGTTTCGCCGTGGTCGTACATTCGCCGGCAATTCTTTGATTTCCTGCGCGGGCACGTATTCAGTTAGCGGTTCTCCGCGCAGTGGATCGCGTCCGTCGGCGCGCAACTCCTGCACGGCGCGGCATCCACCGTGGCAGACAGGATACGCGGCGCAGGTGGTACACTCGGTAGGCATTAGCGCGCGCCAGGCGTTCATTTTGTCGCTGTGCCAGAGGTCGTGCATCGTGTGTTCGTGGAGAGAGCCGATGACTGTGGGAGAGTGATTGCAGGGACGCACGTTGCCCCACGGATCAATCGTGGCATAGGCGACGCCAGCGAGACATCCTTCTGAGTTGTTGATGGCGAAGCATTGTGGAATCCCAATGCCGAACTTAGTGACCACGTCGGTGGACGGTAAGGTTTGAATTGCCTTCAACGCCATCCGCATTTCATCCACAGTTGGCTCGATGTCCGCCAGGGGTGCGCCGAGGTAGCGATTGAAAGCGACGCCTTGTACGCCTAGCTGCTGCGCCAGGTCAACTACTGCTTCGACTTCGTTCCAGCTATCATGGGTGATGATTGTGCTTAACATTACATTGATCTGATTTTCGATAGCTAACCGTATGTTATCAACTGTTTCCTGGAATGAACCGGGGACTTTGGTGAAAGCTTCGTGACTGGCAGCCGTAGCCCCATGCAATGAAATCAACAGGCCCGCCAAGTCACGCCATTCGCACATCGACTTGACAAAATGTTCAGGGTTGCGCCAGCGTCCATTGGTGAAAACTGTGACATGAGCGCCAGCAGTGAGTATGTAGCGTAGGATGTCGAAAAACTCAGGGTGTAGTGTTGGCTCGCCGCCGGACAGTCGTACCTGCACAGCCTCAGGCAAGATAGGCGACAGCAGAGCAGTCCACTCTTTTGCCGTTTTCAACAACGGGGGACGCGATACGGCATAGATGTTGCTACAGCCAGGGCAACGATTATTACACGTTGCAGTTAGCTCCAACGTGTAAATGGCCGGATACGACAAAACTAACATTGGTCAGCGACGGACGGAACAGGCACAATCACAGTCGAACATGCAATGATAGTTTTTATGGGGCAATTCTGAAAACGAAGGATTTTCAGAAAGGACATATTTTGTGTGACTATCAGCTTCCATTTTCTTATCAGAAATAAAAAAATCGAGACCTAGACGGAAGTCAATAGTGTGATATTTAAGATGTCGTTTATGATTCATGAACGCCCTCTGTGTCACTAAAAAGGTATTTTCTTGATATTATAGTATCACGGTTTGGAGATATGTCAATAGACGGTATCTTTTAATGTCACAATAAAAACACAGAGCGATCATAGATCGCTCTGTGCAGAGAAACAAAAAATGCTTCCCAATCAGAATGGTGCGACGGCATCCTTCCCTCTGAATTTGGGAAAAGATCAAACACCTAACAAATCTTCCAGCGCCTGTATAAATGGATTTACGTCAACACCAAAGTTATGATTAGCAACCCAGATGCGTATGTTGTTCATAAGGGCTTGCTGGCGCGCAAGAGGTTGATCAAACAAATGGTTATAGAGATACTCAACCATTGTGGCTTTTTCAACCGCCTCAGCAGAGAAATGCACAAAATAGGCATAGGCGATGACAAAATGCTGCACATATTCTTCAAACTTTTCTTCAGCCCAAGCAAGTTGTCCACGCAGCATTTCCACCTTGCCAAGCGGACTAAAATACTGAGCCAGTAATCCCTCACCTGGCACCTTTTGCTGATCGGGGCTGATCAGGTAATCCTCACCAATACTGGCTTCAATTCGTTTAAGAGTTTCTTGCACTGCTGCTTTGTCTCCTAATGCGAAAAGTACCTCAGCCAGATCCTGCAATGTATCTGCACGTTCTGCAATGACGGCTTCCGGGTGTTCCCAGGTTTGCAAAGCCAAATTGAACTGGCGTTCAGCCTGACGATAATACGTAGCAGCCTCTCCAAAGCCACGCATTTGGCTTGTAACACGCCCAAGGTCGCGATAAACACGCCCTAACTCGGCGTACAAATCAGGTATTACTGACGCTATGCTGGTATTTTGTATAGCTTGCAGAGATTGTTCAAGCGTATGTTGTGCTTCCTCCAGCATTGTATAAGCCCTCTCTTCATTCCACCCTTTTTCAAGTTCATGTTTAGCCATCAACCGTTTCGCTTGTGCAATACCTTGATAAGCCAAAGCTATACCGCGGACATCTTCCAGTTCACGGAAATGCTTCAACGCCTCCTCACCATATTCCAGCGCATGCGCATAATTTCCTCGCATACATGCAATGCGTGAGGCTGTAGAAAGCGTCAAACCAGTATGATAAATACTCCCACGTTTTTCGTTGCGCCGTAGAGCATCATGTACCAAAGGACGCGCTAATCCAATTCGCCCCTGTTTGGCATATACAAAGGCAAGGTTGTTCAGCAATTGAGCATATTCTTCCTCGAAATGCTCCAATTCGTCACCCAGTTTACGAAAAGCAGTTTTTGCTTCCATGTAATATTTGACGGCTTGATCTAGCATACCTCCCAGACGATACTGATAACCAATTCTTGTGCTTAGTCGGGCACGAGCCAAAGCCTGTTCTGGAGTACAATCTACAAGATCAGGCAATCGCTTCAGCATAGGAAGCGCACGCTCTACAATCTGAGGACTATACCCACCTATCTTTGCATGTGAACTGGTCCAAAACGCGTAGATATTGCCCATCATCGCCAAATCTTGATCTGACCAGATCGAGGATTCATCTGAACAGAAAATCGAGAAAGCTTCAGGTCCTGCAAAGATTTGGTCTGCCAGCTTGATGACTTTTTCCGGTTGTCCCCACCACTCGAAGCGTTCAACCCACATCCAGGCACTTTCCTTGATAATTTGGGTGTTGGTAATCCCAACTTCCTCGAACAATGCACGACGGTTAGGTGTTATCGAATTGTAGAAACGTAAAAATTCGTCCAATAAGCGCATAGCAAAACCGACCCAACGGCGCCGGTTAGCCTGATCGGTCAAACGTTTGTATTCGGCGTATCCCTCACGTGGATCGGCAACTAGCTTATAATAGAGCCGTTCCACTTGCAACTTTTGGAATTGCTCACGCAAGGGAAGGCGTTGTTCGGGAGTGCTTTCCTTCAATTGTTTATCTAGCTTTGTAATGCGTGGATCATAATAGTCTCTCACCAGCGTATTGGCGATTCTACGCTCGTTCATGCGCAAATATGGAATGACATTTTGCGAAGTCAGAAGGTGGTAAAGCTCATCATGCAAGAAGAGCAGTTCCCCCCGTAGCAGCGCGACACCGGCTGGTGATTTGTATTGTTTGATGAAAGACAAAGGCTTTAACCTCTCCAGGAGGTGTTGCGCTTCTTCAAGCGGTAGCCCGAGCGCCACGTTGAGAATTTCTGCATCAATACCCTTGGGCATCAACGCGATATTGGTCAAATACCCACCGATTTCTCCAGAATCATTAAGAATCGAGGTCAAGATTCTCCGTTCAATATCCTGACGCGCAGCCTCCAGTCGCGGATCACCCTCATCAACCTCGACCAAATCCAGATATTGATCGAACAATTGCAAAATCGTCCGCGATTCTGGGGCCAACACCGTCAACCAATCCACGATGAGGTGCAAGAGAATGGGTCGCCCACCGGTCAGGCGGTACACAATGGTCAGATAGGTCTCAGGCACCAACTCTTGCCTGGTTTGCTCTTCAAAGTGCTTAAGGAAAGCGCATGTTTCTTCAAACGTGAATGGCTTTAGCTCAACTTCGGTGAAATCGGCGCCGAAAGCCTTCTTCATATCTGCTACCAACCGCGCCTGCGGATCGGTAACCTCATCGGGGGCAGGCAGTTTGGGACGTCCGGCAAAAACCACCACGACGTTGCGTAGTTGGGCAAGTTTGTCGAGCAACCAGGGTTTGACACGGGTATCAGCAATATCCAGGCCGGCTTTTTCCTCCACTACCGAACTTTCATATTGCAATAGCTCAATCGTATCGAAGCAGATGACCAGCCTGGCGGCATTGACAGCCATGTCATTACAGCCTTTAACAAACAATTCGCCGAGTTTCTGTCGGCGTTCTTGTAGAATGCCCGGATCGGTTCCTCGTTCTCGCAAAAGCTCGTAAGCTGCGCGTTCTTGCCGATACGCCGCAAAGTATTTGTGTTGCGGATCCAATCCCTCGATAATCACCCTTTCGAGTTCGCTGGTACTATGCATATCGGTATGGTAGAGGTCAATAATGCCGCTGAAATAAAACCGCGGGCCTGCTTCTTCCCTGACGATACGTTCCAACTCCTCGAGAAGCCGCGTCTTGCCCAGGCCGCCACGCGCCCAGAAGTAAATGTAGCGGCGTTCGCTGCCCGGCGCGTACAAATACTTCTTCAGCAATTCAATTTCTTTTTCGCGACCGATCAATGGAATGCGCTCACTTAATTGTGGAATCGTCATTTTGTCATCTCCTCCAGGCTCTGCCATCGCTGGCGATAAATTGCCGCTTCGTCCTCAAACTGTTTTGCGTAGCTGTTTTCTTCAGACAACTCCGCGGCAATAGATTTAAACGTTTCTGCTGCTGCCAGACACGCGTGCTGATACTCATCTATATCCACCGTCTTGAAACATTGCCGCACAATGTCCTGAATCAACCCGTGCAGCCTGTCACCCCGACTTTCCTGCCAAATGACTCTGTTATGCTTGCGTAATCGCGCCACCCCGCAGATGAAAAAATAATCGGGTTCGTTGCCGAGTTTCGACATCACATGCTTGAGATATTCCTGTAAGATCGTCGGATCGAACCAATCTAGCGCACTGGCCCACCAAAGAATATCTATCCAGGGTTGTTCTATTCCCCTGAACAAAGTCTCTTTGATGAATACCATAACTTCCTGCTCGCCTAATATCCTCTTGTACTCCACTAACGACCGTTCGGGTGGCCAGTGTACGGCAACATACGCGGCTAACTTTTCAGAGAGCAAAGGATGGCCGAAAGAGAACTCCAACACGACATCAATCGCCGACTGGAAATCTTCCCTCTCTTTTAACGCTGGGTTGCCCTGAAGCAATGCCTGTTCAACGAACATACGATTCGTGTCCACGGGGACAAGTGGGCCTAATGGCCACAGTTTGACCGCGCGACGCAATTCGAAGCGCCGCCAGGGAACTGGGATACGGCCAGCATAGATTTGTTTCACCCGTCTTTCAACCACCAGCGGCTCCGTCACGTTTTTATGCAACCAATCCCAAAACGTATCATTTTCTTGTAACGCTTCGGTGGTGTCAAACATTAGATAAACTGGGATATATTGTGTCAACTCACTAAGTTGCCACACAATATCAGCTGCAACCTGCTCGGCATTATGCGAGGTACTAGTCACACGCCCCACTGCCTGATCAAGCAAAGCGCGTAACACTGCTATGGAACAATCAGTAACGTCTTTGAGTTTCTCCAGATCAATCCGCAGTACCAATACAGACGATCTATTCTTCTCTCGCAAATTGCGCTCTGCTTCCTGTAACAGCCTTGACTTACCAATACCGGTCTCCCCATAGATATTCAGAAGCACCCCTTCAGAAAGGGGAGCGCAAATTGCTTCTATTATCTCTTCACGATCTTGAAATTCGATCATTATGCGGCTCCTTCTTCCAAATACAGGCTAATAATCTCCCTTATCTTATTCTTATTAAGGGGCAGGGAAAAAGGCTGTGGCAAGCAGCCAGCACACGCGGCAAATAACACGCGCGCCAATCGAAGAACATGTATCGGAGCAGCTACTTCACCTGCTTTTTTCTCCGCTTGCAATGCGCCTTTTACAGTCAGATTTATCAATTGAGATTTTGCTGCAAGCGTAAGTGAAGATTTAGGAATATGCTTTGTCCAATCTTCACCTTCAATAAACGGTGCTTTCCAGGCATTTAACCGTTTCTCTAAAATACTTTGCAACGCAGCCTCATCCCATTGAGGCAATTCGATAACTCGACAGTAATTTTTAGTCGAATCAACTAAATCCTGCCAAATTGAATCAGCAAATAATATGCACTCTAATTTGGTAGAATGATGTTTATATATGACCCCCATGTCCTGTAAAAGGCGTTCCATTGCCGGCCTTGATAATTGTTCACTTCCATCGATAAGAAGCCGGATCTTTTGATAGGGCTGTACTGATTTACCAAAGCGACCACCGGTATTAACCGGAGTTGTGATAAAATCTATGAGTTCGGTCAACACATTTTGGGGAGCAACATCTGGATAAAAAGATAAATCACGTCGTTGATTCTGAAGCGGATTTTGAAGATAAGCCAAAAGCATTTTATCTTCTGAATTTTGATATCTTTGTGGACGGCAGTGATTATAAAACCAACGTAACTTTATGCGCCAATGTTCACTTTGACGTAGTTCAGATAAATATCTTGTGGAAACCTGATGATCGAGTATCAAAGTATCCCAATAAGCATTAAAGATATACCAGATCAGAATCTCGGGGGATAAAACGCTTATCTTGCCATCGAAAATATATTCATCCGAAACTGGCAACATCACCTGCGTTGCGTCCAAACCAATGGTAAATACGCGTCGTTCTGATGTATCTTTCAATCTTCTGCTGCATTGCCTTCTAAAGAGCGCTGTTTTTCCACTTCCAGCAGGTCCGATGACAGTACAGAAGCCCGGCTGCTCTATTTGATCATCAACCTCATCTCTTGGGACATAAGCCTCTTCAGCCTTATCAACAGGAACTTCCAATGTAAACGGATCAGCCAGATCCCTTATATCAAGAGATTGTTCTCTGCATTCCATTTCATTAGCGGGAGTTTTTGCTGCGGATAAGAAATCAATCAGATCTTCATGACTCTTATGCAATAAATACTCCCACACAAACCCTAAGTATTGAGAATCAGCAGGCCAATAACGAATTCTCGGCTGTACAGTGGATCGGTCAGCAACGACTGAAACTCCAGGCATTGCTGATACATCCGTAAACTCGGACAAGTCTTGTCTACCTTGCAACCAAGCCCCCAAGCGTTCTAGTTCTCCATAACGACTATCTGTAGACCTGTATAAATCTTTCAATGCTTGCAAAAACAGGTATAAGCCGTTTTCTCCCCTGATATTCTTTTTATCCCACAAATAATCAACAACCCTCAATACTCTAGAAAAAGGGGTTTCGGCCTCCGGCAAACTATCACGCCAGTCGCTTATACGAGCATCACGAAAGAGCGCCCTTAAATCATTATTGCTGTTGAAGACATCACACGCAAGGAATGCTTGACGTGTCTGTATGAAGATTTCACGAGGAATACCGGTCATAAGAATGCTCGCCCTATTTGCAAAAAACATTAAGCCAACAATAAACCACACATTAGAGTATGTGAATGTGTGGTTCTTGTCCATTCCTGGTGAACGATTTTAACGTGAAAATAAAGTGATAATCAAACAACGAATTGGCTACAAATTTTTCAGCCAATATCCCCGGCCGCGCGCATTCTTCACAAAACGTGTTTCACTATCATCACTGTTTATAGCTAACCGTTGCCGCAACCGCGAGATCAACTTACGCAGGTTCTGTTCCCCAAAACTTTCGTCTTTCCCCCATGAGGATTGCGGCCAGACACTTTCAATGAGTTCGTTCTGCGTGACGATATGCGGCGCATGTCGGTAAAGTGTCTCCAACAACTTAAATTCCTGCGGTGACAGTGGCGGGGTCAACTGTTGCCCATCCACCCACACGTGCCCGCTGCCTGGTGATATATGCAATCCTTTATCCGGCGGTATCTCAGCTATTGTCGCCGTCGCCAATGCAGATTCGACCGGGGGGATTTGTTGCTCGACTTTCAACTGTTGCTGGAAATCAATCAATGTTTCTGTCACATCCACGCTGTCAATCAATGTATCGTCGGTACGCCGGACATGATGGTGGATCAAAGCCTGGCACAGGCGCAATAACGTGCGCGGCGAGCCTGCGCTGGCATCCAGCAGGCGATCCATCACCCGTGCCTTCGCCGCTGAGGTACACATATCTTCAAGCCGTCTCACCGCGTCACGGCTATAATAGGCCAGCCGCTGTTGCATCACATCCTTTAATGCTTCCCTGTCCCAGGTGATGCTGCACACACGCAAGCGATCCGGACGCAAGTCCACGATTTGGCGTAGCGCCTCGCCCACCTCGGCGGGCAGGAAGAACTTGAAGGCCACATGCGGTGTCTCTAACACCGTCCGCTCGCCAACCAGGGGCTGCAGCAGGGCGGCTGCCGCCTGTGGGCCGAGCGAAGTTTCATCCACGCAGTCCACCAGGACATAGAGCGACTTGTAGGTGTTCTGAGGCGTCTGGCCGAGTTTCACGACCAGCCCGGAAAGCGTGCTCAGGGTTTCCAACGGTGAAAGCGCATCCCAATCCAATTGAAAGGGTTGTGCCACAATGATCTGCGACAGCTTCAACTGCGCCACCGGATCGCCAAAGGTCTGAGCATACCCGGCTAGGAGCCGGCGTTCCATCTCGTCCAGGTGATCGAAGTAGATGGCCGGGACTTCATCGACCAGGGCCTTGATCACGGCGCGTATCACACCGCGCAGGTGATGACGCACGGTGATTTTGCTCACATCGCCTTGCGCGGCCTCAATCAGTAGCCCGAAATCGTAATAGTGCACCGGCAAGACCTGGCGGCGAAACCTCCCGTGGGTACATTCATACGCTACCATATGGCGCGTAGCGGTTTTGCCTTCACCGCGCCCGGCCATCAGAAAGGCTGTTTGTGGATGCGCCGGCACGCCCAGCACGTCGTATAAATAGGGGCGGTCAACGAAGAAATATGAGAGGTAGTCACGCTCATGTTCGGCTTCGTAGAGCGCAAAGGGATCATCTTCGAAACCTAAACGTTCCAGCCAACGCCATAAGCGATGGCTAAATCCCAGGGTTTTTGAACTTACCATCTTCCCCGCCTTTGATTGTGATGGTCACACTTCTATCACAGAATACCACAAACTCGTAGTCTCTGCAAGTGCTTGACAATCCATCGCTCTCGACGATAATAGCAGTAACGCTCAATACCTTAAAGGCGCTGACGAGGAAAAGTACGCAGGTAGCAACTGCCAGGGAAGTGGAACCACGGACTGAGAGTTCCACCCAGCGAAAGCCTGCCGAAGTTCGCCTCTGAGCCGACCGCTCAACGGGATGCACTCCCCAGTAGGCGGCTCCGCGAGCCTGGCGTTATCGAGGCTATCCATCGCCCTTGTGGGCCGTGGAGACAAAGAGGCCCTGGATTCACGGGGCAAGCGAGGTGGTATCGCGGGAGTCATACGCTCTCGTCCTGGCAAGGACGAGAGCGTTTTCATTTTTAGGAGGAGACCATGAATCTATTCGAAGTATTGGAACAAGCCTATCAGACGGCCCAGGCGGCCTTAGAGGCTGCCGAGGACACTGCGACGTTGGAAGCCTGGTACGCCGACACGTTGGGGCGCAAGGGCGCGATCACGTTGCAGGTGCGCGCTGTGGGGCAATTGCCCGCCGAAGATCGCCCGGCGTTCGGCAAGCGCGTCAACGAGATCAAGCAGGCACTCGAAGCGGCGTATACCGCGCGTGCGGAGGCTGTGAAACACGCCGAGTTGACCCGCCAACTGGAAGCCGGCGCCATCGACGTGACGCTGCCGGGCCGCCCGGTGACGCCGGGACACCTGCACCTCACTACCCAATCGCTGCGGCAGATTTACAGCATCTTCGGGCGTATGGGCTTCGAGGTCTACGATGCGCCGGACGTGGAGCTGGAAAGTTACAACTTCGACCTGCTCAACATCCCGGAATACCACCCCGCCCGCGATATGTGGGACACGTTCTGGGTGCAGCACGTGCGCAACAGTCCGACGCGCCTGCTCCTGCGCACGCACACCTCGCCGGGGCAGATGCGCGCGATGCGCGAACGTTATCCTGAGCCGATCCGTGTGATCCTGCCGGGCAAGTGCTACCGCTACGAGCAGATCACCGCGCGCAGCGAGCACCAGTTCTACCAGGTGGAGGGGCTGGCCGTGGGCAAGAACATCACGATGACCGATCTGATCGGCACGCTGACGCAGTTCACCGCTATGTTCTACGGGCCGGGGCACAGGATGCGCGTGCGCAGTTCGTACTTCCCCTTCACGGAGCCGAGCATCGAGGTGGATATGGATTGCATTCTCTGCGGCGGAAAGGGCTGCCGGGTGTGCAAGTACACCGGCTGGCTGGAAATTGCCGGCGCAGGGATGGTCCATCCCGTCGTGCTCAAAAACGGCGGCTACGATCCCGATAAATGGAGCGGCTTCGCCTTTGGTTTCGGCGTCGAGCGTCCGGCGATGTTGAAATACAACGTCAATGACATCCGGTACTTCTACGGCAATGATTTGCGGTTCTTGCGGCAGTTTTAGTAAAGAGAAATGAGTAAAGAGAAATGAGTGAGGAGAGAGGGCAGGTGGGTTGATGGAAGAGGAACAAGAGTATCAGGGACTTGACGACCTCATTGCTTGGCAAAAGGCACGCGATTTAATGAATTTTGTGCATTGGAAAGTTGCACCAGTGTTGCCACCTGAAGAGAAATGGGATCTCACTTCACAAATTCGCCGGTCGTCGAAAAGCGTAATGACGAATATCGCAGAAGGACATGGCCGCTACTATTACCAGGAAACCATCCGTTTCTGCTATCTTGCTCGCGGCTCATTGATGGAAACCTACAGCCATCTTGTTACAGCTCGTGATTTGGGATATATTTCAGATGCACTGCTTACAGAAGGCAATGCTATTATCCTTCATGCAAGACGAACATTGAATGGCTTCATCAACTATTTGGCGAAAAGTAAGCGTGGCGGCAACCTCCCTGGCGGTAGATTGCGTGAGGTCCCACTTGATTATGAGATTGTGCCATTACCTGACGATCAATAAACTCAGGCTTATCACCCTTTACTCATTTCTCATTTCTCTTTACTCTTTACTCTTTACTCATTACCTGATCTATTAAGGAGACGACAATGCGTATACCCTTGTCCTGGTTAAACGATTATGTCAATGTTAAAGATATTCCGATTCAAGAGTTGCGCTCGCGCCTGGATTTGGCGGGATTGGAAGTCGAAGCGATAGAGGCGATTGGCTACCCCGAAGCGGAACTGCCCTGGGACCCCGACAAAATCCTCACCGCCGAGGTGCTGGCCGTGCGGCCGCATCCCGATGCCGACCGGCTGGTGCTGGTCGAGGTGAATTATGGCGGCGCGGAAAACGAGATCGTCGTCACGGGCGCGCCGAGCCTGTACGAGCGCAAGGGCGAAAGCGGCTTGCATCTCAAGGTGGCCTTCGCCTGGGAGGGCGCGACGCTCTACGACGGTCACAAGGAGGGCTGGTCCAAGACCAAACTCAAGCCCACCAAAATCCGCGGCGTCCCCTCGCGGGCGATGGTGTGCTCCGAGAAGGAGTTGGGCCTCGCCGAAGAGCAAACGGACATCATCTATCTGCCTGCTGATACGCCGGTCGGTGTGCCGCTGGTGGAAGTGTTGGGCGACTACATCCTGGACTTCCAGGTCAAGGGGCCGTTCGGGCACCTCCAATCCGTCTACGGCGTCGCCCGCGAGATGGCGGCGATCTTCCGCCGCCCGCTCAAGCGCACGCCGGTCGAGGCGGTGCAGCGGCTCGGCTTGCGCGTGGTGGAACAGCCCGACTTCGCCTATCTCGAAATTGCCGATCCCGACTTGTGCCCGCGCTATACGGCGACGATGATTCGCGGCGTGCAGATCGCCCCCTCCCCGCTGTGGATGCAGATGCGGCTGAGCCGCGCCGGGATGCGCCCGATCAACAACGTTGTGGACATCACCAACTACGTGATGTTGGAACTCGGCCAGCCGCTGCACGCCTTCGACTACGCCGACATCCGCCCGCATCCGGGTGAAACGCAACCGACGATTATCGTGCGGCGTGCCACGGCGGGCGAGCAGATGGCGACGCTCGATGGCGAACTGCGTACCTTCGACGACGAGATGCTGCTCATCACCGACGGTGGCGGGCCGGTGGGCATTGCCGGGGTGATGGGCGGCCTGGACAGCGAAGTGAAAGCCCACACCCAGGACATCTTGCTGGAAGCCGCGAACTTTAACTTCATCAACATCCGCCGTACCTGTCAGATGCTCAAGCTCACGACCGAAGCCGGAGCACGTTTCGGCAAGCGGGTTGACCCGGAGCTGGCCCTGGTCGCCGCGGCCCGCGCCGCCGAGTTGATGGTGGAACTGGCCGGCGCGCGCGTCGATCCCGTTGCCGGCGACCTCTACCCCGGCAAGCCGGAACCGCGCGTCATCCACTACAGCCCGGCGCTCGCCGACCGGGTGCTGGGTGTCGCCATTCCGCCGGAGGACCAACTGCGGATTCTGGCCGCGTTGGAATTCCGCGTGGAAGTGACGGAGAGCCTGCCCATACCGGGCAACCGGGATCATGGCGACGTGTGGCGTGTGACTGTGCCTTCTTACCGTATGGATGTCAGCTTGCCGGTCGATCTGGTGGAAGAAATCGGGCGCATCTGGGGCTACGATCACTTCCCGGTCACGCTGATCGAGGAGGAACTGCCGCCCTTGCGCCGTAATGTTTCCCTGGAAGCAGAGGAGCATATCCGCGACATTCTGGTGAGCCTGGGACTGGACGAGGTCATCATCTATTCGCTGAGCGATCCAGAGGACGAAGCGCGCCTGCACCCCGATCCAACCGCAAAACTCGATTTACCGGGGGAGCGCGTGATGTTGAAAAACTACCTCTCGCCGGAACGCTCGCAGATGCGGCGCACGTTGCTATCTGGCGCGCTGCGAACCGCATGGAGCAATCTGCGCTTCATGGAACGCATCGCCATTTTCGAGGTCGGGCATGTGTATTTCCAGATGCGCGAGCCGGATGATGCTGCGCCGGATACGGGTGTGGACGAGCCGCGCCGCCTGTGCATCCTGCTCACCGGCCCGCGTCAGGGACGTTGGTATGCGCCGACGGACCGCGAGATGATGGATTACTTCGATCTCAAGGGCATCGCCGAGGCACTCCTGCGTTCGCTTGCACTGGAGGACAAAGTCCGGTGGGCGAAGGGCCAGCATCCGTCGTTCCATCCAGGGCGTTGCGCCGTCGTGACAGTTGAAGACCGCGAACTCGGCGTCGTCGGCGAACTGCACCCGCTGGTGCGCGAGGCATTCGATTTGCCAGAACAACCCGTCGTGCTGCTGGAATGGGACCTGGATGTGTTGCTCGACGCCGCGCGCCAGGCCGACGCCGAGAAGAAGATCGGCACAATCTCCAACTATCCGCCGGTCTACGAAGACCTGGCTCTGGTGGTGGACGAGGCTATGCCTGCTGCCGAAGTGCAGCGCGCGATTCTGGATGCTGGTCGCCCGCTGGTGACGGAGGCGCTTTTGTTCGACGTGTACCGGGGTGAGCAGGTGGGCGCGGGCCGCAAGAGCCTGGCCTTCGCGCTGACGTACCAATCGCCGGGCAAGCCGCTGGACGAACGCGACGTCGCCAAACTCCGCGAGCGGGTCATCAAGCTGGTGCAGAAGCAGCTCAACGCCACGTTGCGCGGCGCATAAGTTTCCAGGAAACCCTATGCGGGATTTCACGTCAACGAGGAGTAAAACTTCAACCGCGAATCACGCGAATCTTCGCTAATTTTAGAAAAGATTCGCGTAGATTCGCGAGATTAGCGGTTTGTTTTTGGAGGTTCTCCATGCAAAAGCAAAGTCTTAACGAACAATGGCGTTTTCACTTTGGCGATCCGCATGAGTGGTGGGGATATGTGCCGGATGTCTCCACCTGGCGTGTGGTGGATTTGCCCCACGATTGGAGCATCGAACTGGACCGCGCGGCGGACAATCCGAGCGGCGCATCGGGCGGTTTCTTCGAGATGGGGCGGGGCTGGTATCACAAGACCTTCAATGCGCCGGAGACGTGGCGCGGGAAGAAGGTGTTCATCGAATTCGAGGGCGTCTACATGAACGCCGAGGTGTGGCTCAACGGGACGCTGTTGGGCCGCCACCCCTATGGCTACACCAGCTTCGTGTATGAGCTCACCCCGTATCTCAACGTGGGCGGGGAGAATGTGCTGCGCGTGATGGTGGATAACAGTCACCAGCGCAACAGCCGGTGGTATTCCGGCTCTGGCATCTACCGCCACGTGTGGCTGATGGTGGCCGATCCGGTGCATGTGGCCGCGTGGGGCGTCTACGTCACCACGCCGGAGGTCTCGCCGGAGAGGGCGCGGGTGCAGGTGGAAACGTCGGTGGTGAACGGGACGGCGCTGGCCCGCGACGCCGTCGTCCGCACGAGCATCGTCGCACCCGATGGCGCGGTGGTCGGCGCGGCGGAAACTGCGATGACGCTAGACCCCGGCAGCACGCAGGTCTATCGGCAAAACATCGAGGTGGCGCAGCCGGCGTTATGGTCACCGGAGACGCCGTCCTTGTACTGGCTGGAAACCGTCGTTATGGTCGGTGACCGCATTGTGGACACCGCCACGACGCCGTTCGGCATCCGCAGCCTGCACTTCGACGCGCAGACGGGCTTCCTGCTCAACGGTCAGCCGACGCTGCTCAAGGGCGGCTGTGTGCATCACGATAACGGCGTGGTGGGATCGGCGGCTTATCCCCGTTCGGAGGAGCGCAAGGTCGAAATCCTCAAGGCCAGCGGCTTCAACGCGGTGCGCTGCGCGCACAATCCGCCCTCGCCTGCGTTTCTGGATGCGTGCGACCGGCTCGGCATGTTGGTGATTGACGAAGCCTTCGACTGCTGGCGCGTGGGCAAGAATCCCGGCGACTATCACGTCAGCTTTGACGATTGGTGGCAGCGCGACCTCGACAGTATGCTCTACCGCGACCGCAATCATCCGTGCGTCATCATGTGGAGCATCGGCAACGAAGTCCACGAACGCGCCGGAGAATCGAACGGCGTGGCGCTGGCGCACATGCTGGCCGATCACGTCCGCGCGGTGGATCCGACGCGGCCTGTCACGGCGGCGATCAATGGCGGTCACATGGCCTGGCCCTGGGAACAGACCGATCCCGTGTTTGCCGCGCTGGATGTGGGCGGCTACAACTACCAGCACGGCCAATACCGCCCCGACCACGAGCGCTGTCCAGAGCGGGTGATGTACGGTTCGGAGTCCACGGCGAAGGAAGCCTTCGAGCACTGGATGGACGTGTTGGAGTTACCCTACGTCATCGGCGACTTCGTCTGGACGGCGCTGGATTACCTGGGGGAGGCCGGGATTGGGCGGACGTTCTTCGAGGACGAGCCGTTCACCTTCCTCGGCAAGTACCCCTGGAACCAGGCCAACTGCGGCGACATTGACCTGTGCGGCTTCAAGCGCCCGCAGTCCTACTACCGCGACGTGTTGTGGGGGAGCGGCGACCCGCTCTACATTGCCGTGCATTACCCCGTCCCCGAAGGCAAAACACCGAAGACCACCTACTGGGGTTGGCCGGACGTGGATGCCAACTGGACGTGGCCGGGCCGCGAAGGCGAGACGTTCGAGGTGGATGTCTACTCCGCATGCGAGCAGGTTGAGCTGTTCCTCAACGGCGCATCGCTAGGCGTGCAGCCAACGACGCGCGAAGAGCGGTTCACGGCGACGTTCGCCGTCCCCTACGCGCCGGGCGCGCTCAAGGCGGTGGGATACAAGGATGGGCGAGCGGTTGCGGAGCGCGAACTGCACACGGTCGGCGCGCCAATCGGCCTCCGGCTCACACCTGACCGCAACCGGCTCAAAGCGGAAAACGGCGACCTCAGCTTCGTCACCGTCGAGGTGGTGGATGCGGAGGGGCGGATGCACCCCCACGCCGATCACCCGATCTTCTTCACGGTGATGGGCGCAGGAACGTTGGCTGCTGTGGGCAACGGCAACCCGGCCAGCGAGGAAGCCTACGTGGGCAACCAGCGTCACGCCTATCGCGGGCGCTGCCTGGCGGTGGTGAAGGCGAACGGCGCGCCCGGCGAAATCCGGTTGCGCGCCCAGGCCGATGGGTTGGCGACGGCGGAAGTCGTCATCCAGGTAGGCGGCTGACAGACTGTTGTTCTTCGGTTGCTTCCACTGGATCACAATCCAGCGGAAGCTAACCGTTCACGCGAGGTCTGCCAATCTCAACAATCGGTCGGAGTGGTTGCGGGCTTGCAGCGCCAACAACTCGCGCAACGCAGACTGAGGCCACAGTCGTCGCCATAACAATAATTCGCGTTGGAGCGCGGCTAAATCCACGAGCATGGAAGGTGGAACATACGCCGCGCTCCACTCGATAAACAAGGCCGCTTCCCGTAAAAGTCGCCCGACCAATTCATCGTGCTGCGGCGTGGTCGCCTGTGAGGAAATCCGCGCCAGCGTCGAAGCCAGATTGCCGATCTGCTGTTGCCATTCCAGATGCGTGAACCGTTCTCGAAACTGGGGTGTGCTTGTCATACTTCCACCTCAAATGCCTGCCGCACAATGGCCTCAATCCGCGCGCGGAGCGCTGCATCCTGGATTTCCATAAAACGGTTATTCTGTTTTGGCCGAATGTTAATCAATGATTCAAAGCCAACTTTGCATTCCAGCGGATACCAATCGGCGCCCCAAATGTCAGATTGTCGGCTGCCGTCCTCCAACAATGCCTGTTCGCAATCGGCATGGAGCTCTCCCCCTCCGGCCAAAATGCCTCGTTCTACATCCACAGCCAGTTTAATCAGCGTCTCGCCAAATGTTTCACTCATTTGAGCCATTTGTTCTGGGGTTACACGTTCTCGGATAATCAAAATCATGGTGACTCCTTTTACTCATACATTTTGGATGATCGTAAGATCGCCGTTGACGGCAGCCTCCAGAATCAGCCTCATGTAAACGTCCACCCTATCCGCCGTGAGCGGCACGGGCATGTTTTGCAACTTCATCTTGAGCTGCGGGTCTTTGGCGGCGACGAGCGCCCGCTCGATGTGCGCCGGGGTGAAGCCGGGCACTTCGTCCAGTCGGGTGGGGAAGCCGATGCGCCGGGCAAAGGCAAACATCGCTTCGGCTATGGCGACGCCCAAATCGCGCCCGTGGAGGCGGCTCACGTCGCCGGTGGTCAGGCCGGCGTCTGCGTAGATGCGGGCCAGCGTCCGCAGCGGCGCTTCGATGGCCGGGGCGAAGAAGACGGTGTAGTAGGGGTTCATCAGCGCGCAGGCCCGCCCGTGGCTGAGGATGTCCACGAGCGAGAAGCTGGTGAGGTGCCCGCCGTTCGTCCCGCCGAGCATGATGGCGTAGCCGCCCAGGTCGGTCGCCAGGCACAGGGCTTCACGGGCTTCGGCGTCCTGCGGCTCTTCCAGCGCACGCGGCAGGTAGTTCACCACCAGGCCGATGGCGGCTTCGGCGACGGCTTCGATTTGCGGGTAATTGGGCTTGCCGACCGCGCCGTACAGCACTTCCAGCGCGTGAGAGATGCCGTCCAGTGCGCCGTCGGTGGTGAGGGTGGGGGGCGCGCCGTAGGTGACGGTGTAGTCGAAGACGGGCGCGACGGGCACAATGGCGTCATCCACGATGAGCTTCTTCTGGCCGGTGGCCGTGTCGGTGATGTTGGCGTATTTGGTGAGGTGTGCGGCGGAACTGGCCGCCGTCTGGATGGCGACGTGCGGCGTGAGCGTCTGGCCGCCGGCCTGCGCTGCCGCTGTCACCAGCCCGGTACCGAAGTAGTCGTCAATTGTGCCGCCGAGCGTCCGCAAGACCTCGGCGGCTTTCGTCGCGTCGGTGGGACTGCCGCCGCCGAAGCTGATAATCACGTCAGGATCGAGCGCCCTGAGCGCGTCGGTGATGCGGAACAGGTCCTCGCGGGGCGCGTTGGGGCGCGCGCCGGGGATTTCACCGGCCAGCACCACGCCGGACTGCGCCAGCGTCTGGCGGATGGTCTGCACGAAGGCATCGCTGCCGGGGAACGTGCTGCGGACCAACACCGCACGCTTCCCCCACGCCGCCGCAATCGCGCCGACGCGCGCGAGCACGCCGGTTCCGTAAAGATAACGGTCGCCTTTGAAGTCGTGCAACAGCGCCCGCGCTTGTGCAAATTTTGGCATTGTGAACCTCCGGTTAGTCAGATAGTCGTTAGTCAGATAGTCGTTAGTCAGGTAGTCGTTAATCAGGTAGTCGTTAGTCGGGTAGTCAGTGGCAAAGAGTACAAAAGTCTCAGCATGTATCGTGAGACTTTTGTAGTCTGACTCCTATAGGGTACACCAAAGGGAGAGTTTTTCAAGACGCGGAATAAGGAAGTTTTGCCGTGCGCTTAGGGTTCGCAAAAGTATAACTTCCCGAAGCTGTGGCCGGTCTCCGACCGCGCCAGCATGGGGCAGGCATCGGTGGGCATGGTCAGAGACCGGCCCGAGCGGGAAGTCGTTTATACTAGGCGCACGGTAAAATTTCCTTATTCCTGTCAGCAGATTAAGCAGATTTAGCAGATTATTGTACTGGTCAACGAGAGTTTGAACTTGCCGGACGGCTTTTTTTACCGCAGAGTTCGCTGAGAGCGCGGAGAAATTCTATAAATCTCTGCGAGCTTTGCGCTCTCTGCGGTGCAATATGTCTTTGACCACTACAGATTTAGCAGATTATGCGCTGTAAATCGGTCGAAAATCTGCTTAATCGGCTAAATCTGCTGATGAAGTGGCAATTTTAGTATGCGGTTAGTATATTTGCAGACTCTTAGGATGTAAAGGGTGCTGTTTGACGCAGGTTTTCGCAGCTAGTAAGCGAAGCGATAAAATCTGCGTGAATCTGCGATTCCTCCTGACCATTATTGTTGAAGGGGCTGTGGCTCACGTACCATCGCCGTATAGCGTGTATCGCTGTTGGGGAAGGTTCCTTCCTCGCGCACCTCGAAGCCGTAGTGCATGTAGATTTGTTTGTTGGGTTCGGTGTGCGTTTCCAGGTAACAGGGCCGCCTCTCGGCGTCCAGGCGGGCGAACATCGGGCGGAGCAGGGCGCTGGCATATCCCCGTCCCTGGAACGCCGGCTCCACGCCGATGACTGAGAGGTACTGGTGCGGGAAAGGGGCGTTGCGCGCATGGACGTCCTCGATGTAGGCATCGGCTGCGCTGATGTGTGCTGTGGTCTTCATCCCCAGGTTGAGAAATGCCGGAATCGCACCGCAGAGAATCTGATCCCACAGCGACATCTTGGCCCGTTCCGAAGGTAGCCAGATAATAACGCCTTCCAGGTTGGGCGAGGTGGCGTAGCCTTCGCCATAGCGCAGGCCGTAGGAGACCATCAGGCGGAAAACATAGTAGATTTGCCGGTGGCGGCGCTCGGCATCGGGGATGAAGTACTTCCAGAGTGGCTCATCGGCAAAGGCGCGTGCCAGGACGCGCGCGGCAGGTTTGATCTGCGCGCGGGTCAGGCGAATCAGGGTGTGTGCAGGTTGTTTCATAACTTTGCTCCTCCTTGCAGAAAATGAACCGCTAATCTCGCCAGTCCAGGCGAATTTCTTTTGAACATTGCGCGCCGGGCAGTGTGCAGACGGCGCGGATGCTGGCCTCGAACCCCAGGCCGGGCGGCGGCGTATAGCCGATGGCGTTCAGGTAGGTCAGCGTGGCCTCGATGTGGTGCAGGTTGTTGAGCAACGGCTCGGTGTAGCGGATTGCGCCGAATTCTTCCCGGTGGATGTGATGCTGCTGGCCGACGTGGTTGTTCCAGTCCACGCCCTCGGTGAGGAAGCCGCGCATGCCGTAATGGTGGTGGGCGATGGCAGTGAGGACGCCCAAAGCGATATGGCGGTACGTCTCGTCGTCGCGTTCAAGCCACGCCTCCAGATGCGCCTGCGCGACCTCGGCGTTTTCCCACAAATAGGCGGTGTCCCAGCTTTCCTCCATCCAGAACAAGCCCTGCGTGAAGACACCGTTGCGGTTGTCGTCCATGCGGTAACGCTGCATCGCGGGCAGGGCCACAGTATAGGCAAAGTCGCGCCAGCCGGGACGGTCGAGCAGATCGGCGACCTGGCGCAGGATGCGAAAGGCGCAGGCGTAAGCGACGTTTTCGTGGTCATCGAAGGTGTCGTGGTTGATGCTGCCCCACAGTCCGCCGGCGCTGACAAATGCATCGCCGAGCGTGTGGGCGAGGTCCGACTTACCGGTCAACGCCCACAACTGGAGCAGGAACAGCCCATCGGCGCTGTGATCGAAGATTGGATCAGGATCACCGTGTGGTGATAGCGGGTAAGCCAAGCCATCTGCGGTAATGCGGCGCGGCGTCCAACCGGAATCGAACAAGGGGACGTGCTCGGCCAGCCAATCCGCCAGATTATGCGCGGTTTGGGTGAGGACGGCGCGGCGTTCTGGTAAATCACGGGCTAGGTCCAACATTTGCACGCCGATCTTCGCCAGCGATCCGGGACACAGCCAGTCGTCGTTGTGGGTGTAGTTGAGGCAAAAGCGCTGCTCGACGGTGTGCCGGTAAGGCAGGATTAGCCCGTCAGGTTGGACGAAGCCGTCGTGGAGCACGTGATCCACGAGGCGCAGCGCCTTCTCCTGGATGCCGGCGTCGCCGAGATAGCCGCCCCAGCGGTGGAGCAGATGCGCCCCGCCGACTGCATTCGCAGCCCAGCCGGGACCTTCCAACGGGCCGAAATCGTGCCACAGCATCGCTTCGCCTTCAGGATCGACGAAGCTGGATGTGGCGCGCAGATAGCCGTTCGGCGTCGGTTCCAGGCAATGCAGGGCGAAGTACGCCGAAGCGTTGGCGCTGGCGAAGAGGATGTCAGGAGGCGATAGTTCGTTTTCGTTCATTGATGTGACAAGTGTGCAAAGTCGATGTCGATGTACGGGATGTCGTGCTCGATGCGGAATTTGCGGTTCGCCATAAACCTGCCCACCCACGACTCGGTGTCGGCGGGATCGTGATAGGGACGAACCTCCACGTAGACGCCGATTTCCAGCAGTTTGAGGAAGTGCGGAAGTTGGCCGAGCCAGGAAGCGCTGATAGCGTTCTCGGTGCGGTAACCTTGAAGGTAACTGCGCAAGAACCGCACGGTGAAAGCTTCGCGATCTGCCCCCGGATACAGCACCAGCATATCGAACACGCTCATCGCAATGTCCATCGCAAACCAGCCGTAGGCGCAATCGTCGAAATCGAAGACGGTGATGGTGTTCGTCACCACGTCCACGAAGAAATTGCCGCCGTGCAGGTCGGCGTGGATCATACCGTAGCTGTCTTCATCTTTGGGCAGCGTCTGCACGATCTCAAAGAGGCGTGCTTGCTTCTCTGCGACGATGGCCTCCGACGGCGGCAATTCCTCCTCTGGGGGATGGTAACAGTTGACGGCGGCGTTCCACTCAGGACGCTTGAGGTCGGCGCTGGGCGGCACATAGGTCTTGGCGAGCGCGTGCATTTTGCCGGCGACTTGCCCCAGCCGCGCGAAGAGGGCATCGTTCCACTGGTCGAAGGTGAGTTCCTCGCCCCGGACGCCCGGCGCTCTTTCGAAGGCCACAGCGATGTAGGTTTGCCCGTCTTGCTCGATCAGCTCGATCAGGTTGCCGCTTTGCGAAAGCACGGGCGCGGCAACCGATGCGCCTCCCTCGGCAAGGAACCGCATCCACGGCAGGATGGCGCGCATCGCGGGCAGGTCGATCTCCTCGTTGGGCGGGGTAATGCGGAGCACGCAATCCGTGCTGTCTTTGGTGAAGCTATAGACGTGAGTGACGTGTCCCCCCACCATTGGCGTGAGATCCGCCGCGGAGACGCCATAGCGCCGCGCCGCCACATCGACAAAGGGGGCATTCGTGATTGGGGGCATCGTTTACCGCTTGTGCTCGATTTCTTCCAATTCGCGCGTTTTGGTCTCGTAGGGATTGGCAAAGCGAATGATGACGATCGGCAGCAGGATGATGACAGCCGCTGCCACCCAGAACCACTGCATGGTGGGAAAAGCATCCAGAAGGACGGCCACCAAAGCCGGCCCCACCACGTAAGAGATGCGCGCCACAGTCGTTGTCCAGCCGATACACGCGCCGCGCCGCTCGGTGGGGAAAACCTCCGGTATGTAGACGACGATCCACGTGTAGGTGAAGGAAGTGAAGAAGCCGGTGATGGCAACCGCCACGGGTAATATCCAACCGCGGCCAAAACCGAGGACGACGAGGATGGCTGCCAGGCTAACGCACCCGCCGACAAAGGCCGGCGTTCGTCCGATGCGATCCATAATCGCGCCGGCGCTCACCCCGCCGATGATCGCCATCACCAGCGAGGCCAGCAGCACCATCGACCACTGTTCCAGGGTGTAGCCGTGCAAGTTCATAAAGTAATAGCCGGCCTGGAAATAGAAGAACTGGTACACCAGCCAGCATAGCCATACAGAGGCCGCGATGGCGATGTAGCGTATGTCATGTCGGTTGATGACACCCACCCCAAACAGGTGATTCTTGCGGGTTCCCGCGCGGCGCTCGGCCTTGACGACGTCGTAGCGTCCGGTTTCACGCATAAACAGCCACATCACGAGCACCGGGATCATCAACACGAACATCACGCCGTACATCCATTTCCAGTTCAAGCCCATCACATTCATCAGAAGTGGCGGCAGGAGCGCTTGCAGCGGGAGCAAGCCGATGATGTAGACCACGGCTACATATTTCGCGCGTTTGTCGGCGGGGGATTCTTCGCTCACCGGAATAGACCACATATTGGAAACCGTCGTAAACACCGCAATCGTGTAGAAAATCATAAAGAGGTGCAGGGTGGGAGTGAAGAGCACGATGCCCAGCGATGACAACCCCATCAGCAAAATCAGAATAAGGATCGATGCCCTGCGTCCAATGATGTCATTCAGCCCATTGAGTAAAAAGATAAAGAATGTGGAGGCCAGATAGAGCGCCTCATACCGGGAAAAGTCCGCTGCGGAAATGCCGTATGCTTCGATGATGTACGGAATCGCCGTCGTCTTGATCGTCGAGATGTATTGATCCATCACGGCGACCAGTCCCATAAAAATGATCAGATAAACGAGATAATTTCTGCTGCGCGTGCGTATTTTGAAGTTGGTTAGCACTTCAGTTGTCGCGGTCATTGTTGTCCTCCTTTACAATTGGTAATCGATACATTATCCTACAACCCTTTGCTGGCCTGGTGACCAAAATTGTAGCGCGAGTTACCAACTCGCGCTACAAAATCGTTTATTCCCACTCAATCGTCGCCGGCGGCTTGCTGCTCACATCGTAGACCACACGGTTGACCGCCGGAATCTCGTTGACGATGCGGTTGGCGACGCGCCCCAGCAGCTCGTAGGGCAGCCGCGTCCAGTCGGCGGTCATGAAGTCGTCGGTGGTGACGGCGCGCAGAGCGATGACGTGCGCATACGTGCGCCCGTCGCCCATCACGCCGACGCTGCGCACGGGCAGCAGCACCGCGAAAGCCTGCGCCGTCTGCCGGTAGAGGCCGGCGTTCCACAGCTCTTCCAGGAAGATGGCGTCGGCGGCTTGCAGCACGGCGACCCGCTCGCGGGTAATCTCGCCCAGGATGCGCACTGCCAGACCGGGACCGGGGAAGGGATGCCGCCAGACGAGCTTCTCCGGCAATCCCAGCTCCAACCCCACCTGCCGCACCTCGTCCTTGAAGAGGTCGCGCAGGGGTTCGACCAGCGCCAGGTGCATATCCTCCGGCAGCCCACCGACGTTGTGATGGGACTTGATCTTGTGCGCGGCAGCGCTGCCCGCGCTTTCGATCACATCGGGGTAGATTGTGCCCTGCGCCAGAAATCTGGCATCGCCGAGCCGCCGCGCTTCGGTCTCGAAGACGCGGATGAACTGCTCGCCGATGATCCGCCGCTTCTGTTCGGGGTCGGTGACGCCCGCCAGCGCGCCCAAGAAGCGGTCTGACGCATCCACCATCACCAAATGGATGCCGAGCGCCTCCTGGAACGTGGCTTTGACC
>JAIOAS010000006.1:0-2769 GCA_019873725.1 Chloroflexota bacterium
GGCGCAGTCGGCGATGAACGCATCGGCGACCAGCTTTGTCCCCCGCGAGGCCGTCACCTGGAGCGTGGCTTCCACCGAGGCCACCGTCACCTCCGCGCCCGCCCGCCGCAGTGTGTCGATGATGCACACCGCCTCGATTTCTTCGGTTCCGTTAGCGATGGGAACCAGGATTCTTGTGGACATACCTTCCTCCCCCCCCTAAAAATAGTTGTCTTTCAGCGCTTCGGGTCGATCACAATCCACTGTGCTCGCAGTGCTGGATTGTGTTCCACAGCACATCATAAACTCAGTAGATCCCAAAATGCTCAATTAGATCCACTGAAACTTGTCTGTTCACCGTTTCGGTGTATTGTGCCTCGAAGTTGTATATTTGGCAAGTGGTGATTCTATCTGTGTTTGGAGGTGTGCAAGATGGATGTCGCTGCTGTACAGTCATTGATCGAAGAAAAGGTGCCTTTAGCCGGTTTTATCGGATTAGAAGTTGATGCCGTGGAAACGGGGCGCGCGCGATTGCGCATGCCCTTCAGCCCACAGATAAAGAATCACCTTGACATTGCCTACGCCGGCGCGATTTTTGCCTTGGCGGAAATTGCCGGCGGCGTGGCGATGCTCTCTGCATTTGAGCAGGAGGGCTACACCGTGCTGGCCCGCCGGATGGAAATCGACTACGTGCGTCCTTCGCGCAGTGATTTGTGGTGTGAAGTTACGGTGCCTGATGGTGTCATCGCTGACAGTCGGGAGGCTGTGCGGGTCGCAGGCAAGGCCGACGTCGTCTTACCTATCGAAGTACACGATGAGCGTGGACGGGTGATCGCGCGTGTATCGGCGTTCTACTACTTGCGGCAGCAAAGCAACTAGCGGGCAGGCTCTGATAGCATTGCTTTATCCGTTCCATCGGGACGCAGCCACCGTTCGCCGGTCAGTGGATCGTACAGTCCGATGGCGAGTGTGTACGGTCCGCCGGCTGCGTCTGCCGGAATGGTGAATCGGTGCACCTGCACCACACGGTCACCGGTGCGCAACGTGTAGGGATCGACCCACAGGCCGTCGTCGCCTGCGATGAAGCTGCCGTCTGCCGCGTAGAGGTGCGTGAAGACGCTCAGCCGGGGCCCGTTGTAGACGCCCGGTGGCGGCGGGTTGGGGATCAGCGTTTCGGGCGGCAGTGGGAGATGACCGACGACGTGCCACCATGTCGTCAACGCCGCCCCGTCCCAGGCGACGGCCTGCAACGCCAAAGCATCGGCGAAGGGCTGAGCGGCAAGCGGCGTCCCGTTGGCATCCGCCGTGACCGCATCCTCCGGCGGCTCCGGCAGCGTGAGCAGCATCCCCTGCATGCCGGCGGGTGCTTCGATGGGGGGCGCAGCGTCGAACAGCGCCTGGAACTGCGGCGCGTATCGCTCGCCTTCCCGCAAATAGAAACGCATTTGTTCTGTTCTGCCAACCAACGCTCGTTCTGGATTTGCATACCGCAGCGCCACATCCTGGCGCTGCATGTCCGTTTCTACTGCGACTCTATCCCATGTCCCAAAGAGGAGGCTCCACACAGCCGCTGCTTCGATTTCTGGGTGAGCATCGAAATGTTCCGCCAGTGCCCGGTAATCGGCCCGGTAGAGGAAGCGCACGGCCGGGTGCTGCGGCCACGTGCTGAAATAATCCGGCAGATCGCGCCCGGCGACCAGGGCGAACGTGAGCAAACATAGCGGGATCGTCGTCCATCGCCAGCGCCGCGCCGCTGCCTTCATCGGCATCGCCAGCAAGAGGTAAACCGCAGGCAGTGCCAGAATCGTATGACCGTAACTTGACGGCGGCAGGCTGATGAACGCCGGCGCAATCCCCGCGCCGAGCCAAAGTAATAGAAGCCGCGCGTTTGCCTGTTTCAAGTGCGCCAACCGCGTCAGAATGCCGATGTACAGGAGTAGCGCCCCAGCTAGACTGAACACCGGGCGCTCACTGATGTTGTACAGCCATTCGGGATCGCCTGTGGCGTGCGCCATACCGAGCGTGGTCCAGGTGGTTTGCACCAGGGGGCGGATGTCGCCTTGGGCGAGCGCCGTGAGCGGTACGGCCAGCTCGCCGACGCGCGCGTCCGCACCGGGGATGTGCGATGCAGCCCAGAACATCGGCACAGCCAGGAGCACACCGCCCGCCAGCGCCGTCAGATACGGCTTCCAGCGGCCTTTGCGCCCGCCCACAAACGGCAGCGCGACGATCAGCAGCGCCGGGACGACCCGACCGGCATAGTAGGTGTACAGCGCCCCTGCCGTCCCAATCGTGATGCCGAACGCGGCAGCGCGCGGCGGGTTCTCTTCTTGGAGCACCCGCCATGCGCAGTAGATCGCCAACAGCGCCCACGGCAGCACCCCGATATGGCGGATGGCAACGCGGCTGTACATCAACCCCCAGAAGGAGACGGCGACCGACGCGCCCGCCAGCACTCCCACCTCGCGGGTGAAGAGCCGCCGCCCGATAGCCCACGTCAACAACACGGCCATTGTCCCGCAGACGGCCGGCAGCCAGCGCGCCGATGCCTGATTCAGCCCTGCCAGGGCCAGCAGCAGCGCGCGGAGGGTGTGGTAAAGCGGTTCGTGGCCGGAAGCCCCTGCGAAGTAGAGCTGCGGCCCGCTTTTCAGGATTTCCCACGAAAAGGTGTACAATTCGATGAGATCATCGTCGCGCCAACCGGGAGGCACCTCAAGTAGCGCGATCCACCGCAATCCCCATGCCAGCAGCAGCAGCATGATGATCGCCCATCGTTCCCATGGGCGCAGA
>JAIOAS010000006.1:3604-49908 GCA_019873725.1 Chloroflexota bacterium
CTCAAACTCGGTCTGAGCCTGCTCGGTGTACTGCGTCTGATCACGGGATAAGCCGTCAACTGACGGCTAACGCGCAGCGATAAATCGAAGCCAGGGATTGTGCCGCCTTTCTTGCGCCAGCGTGCTCGTCGGGCCGTGTCCCGGATAGATGATGGTTTCGGGCGGAAGGGTGAGCAGCCGGGTGAGGCTTGCCGTCAGAGCGCGGGGGTCGCCACCGGGCAGGTCGGTGCGCCCGATGCCGCCTGCAAAGAGCGTGTCGCCGGTGAGCAGCGCGTTTTCCTCGGGACTGTAAAGGCAGATGCTGCCGGGCGTATGCCCCGGCGTTTCGAGCACACGCAGGCGCATGTTCCCCACCGGATATTCGAAGCCTTCGGTGAGGGTGAGGGTTGGTTGCATCGCCGGGACTGTGGGAAGGCCGAACCAGCTCGCACCGCCACCCGCCGCCAGTAGCTCGCGGTCGGCCGGGTGGATGCCGAGGGGAACGCCGAAAGAGGCCAGTTCGACGTTGCCGGCGCTGTGATCGAAGTGTCCGTGGGTGTTGAGAATGGCCTTGATGGTGATTCCACGCTGTTCGATAGCTTGACGTAATGGCGTTGTATCACCGCCCGGATCAACGATGACACCTTCCTTGCTGGCTTCGTCATAGACGAGATAGCAGTTGGCTTCCAGGATGCCGAGAGGTATTTGGACGATCATAGGTACTCCTACGGAAAGTCATCAGTCGTTAGTTGTTGTCGGGTAATCAGGACCTAAAATCCGTTTCATCCGGTAAATCCGCTGACTATTGTATCACATTTGGAGGATGTATGACGCGCATTGAACAGATGGCGCAGTTGGCCGAAAGCCGTGGACTGGATGCGCTGGCGTTGCTGCCAGGGCCGAATCTCTTCTATGCGACCGGACTCTCTTTCTTTATCAGCGAGCGACCGATTGTGGCACTGTGTCCTGTGGATGCGCCTCTGGCGTTTGTGTTGCCGGAATTCGAGGCGTCGAAGGCAACATCTGCTGGTTATGCGGTCTTCACCTATACCGATGAGGAAGGTTACGCCCTGGCCTTTCACGAAGCGTGCGCTTCGCTGGAGCTGGCGGAGGCGCGCCTGGGGGTCGAGGCGCTGCGCATGCGTTTGCTGGAAGCGCGCATTTTACAGCGGTACGCGCCCGGCGTAGAATTGGTCCCCGCCGATGATCTGTTTGCCGGGTTACGCATGGTCAAGAGTCCTGCCGAATTGGATGCGATGCAAGGCGCGGTCGCCGTCGCGGAACACGCATTTGAACTGTGGCTGCCGCAACTGCGCGTAGGCATGACCGAACGTGAGGCGGCAGCGCGCTTGATTGCCGCGTTGCTTTCCAACGGCGCCGACGTCCTGGCTTTCGATCCGATTGTGTGTGGTGGGCCGAACGGGGCGATGCCCCATGCGCATCCGGGAAACCGGCCTTTCCAGCCGGGCGATTGGGTGGTAGTGGATTGGGGCGCGGTGGCGGATGGCTACGATTCCGATCTGACGCGCATGGTCGTTTTCGGCGAGCCGGCGGGACAATTGGCGGAGGTTCACGAAATTGTGCTGCGCGCCAACGAGGCGGGGCGTGCGGCAGTCGCTCCGGGCGTCGAGGCGCAGGCTGTCGATGCTGCGGCGCGTGCCGTGATCGTGGCGGCTGGATATAGCGCGCAGTTCACGCATCGCACCGGACATGGCCTGGGGCTGGAAGTGCACGAGCCGCCGTATATCGTCGCGGGCAACACGCAGCCGCTGGTTCCGGGGATGACATTCACGGTGGAGCCGGGGATTTACCTGGAAGGCATAGGCGGAGTGCGTATCGAAGACGATGTTGTGGTCACGCCTGAAGGTGTGCACACATTGACGACGTTAGCGCGGGCGCCTTTTGTCGTCAGGCCGGATTGATTGTGACTTACATCAAGCCCCCGGCCATAACCCAAAGCCGGGGGCTTGATATTTTGCATGGACGAATTCTAAACACAAGGAGGTAAATCGGAGGTACCGCAATGGTAGAGAACAAAGCTGTTTATGTCACCCCTGAGGGTCTGGAAAAACTCAAAGCTGAACTGGACGAACTGGTCAATGTGCGTCGTGTGGCTCTGGCGCAGCGGTTGAGCGCCGCGATCAAACAAGGCGATTTGTCTGAAAACGCCGATTACATCACGGCGAAAGAGGAACAAGCCTTTCTCGAGGGACGTATCCGTGAAATTGAAGCGGCTGTGCGGCATGCTGTGGTGATTGAGGGGCCGGTTGTGTCCGATGGACGGGCGACACTCGGCAGTTACGTGACAGTCGTCGAGGAAGGCTACGATGACGAGGAAACCTATCACATCGTTGGCCCGCTCGAGGCGGATCCGACGAAGGGCAAGATTTCGCACGAATCACCGCTGGGCGAGTCGCTGCTGGGGCGTCGGGTGGGCGACAAGGTCACTGTGCAGGCGCCGGCCGGCACAATCGAATTTCGCGTCGTGAAAATCGTTTGACATTCCCCTTCACCGAACACAGGGCGGGTCATCACCCGCCCTGTGTTTTGTCTGAGCTTTACCGGCGGTTGGCGCGGAGACGTTCTATTTCGTTGCGGACGGATTCCAGATCGCTCAAGCCGAGGTAGACGATGGCATAGCGGATGTACGCCACCTCGTCGAGTTGCCGAAGTTCGTCAATGACGATATCGCCGATGACGTGGCTGGGCACTTCGGCGCGTCCGGTTTGGCGGATGGCGTACTCCACCCGCTCTACAATGCGCTCCAGGTCCTCGGCAGAGATGGGCCGCCGCGCGCAGGCAATGCGTAATCCCGAGACCAGCTTTTGGGCATCAAACTCTTCGCGCCTGCCGTCACGCTTGATGACTAGCGGTGTGGTCAGGATGGCCCGTTCCAGGGTACTGAAGCGCCTTGTACAGGCTTCACATTCCCGCCGCCGACGCACGTTGCCTTGCGCGTCGGCGCGTGTGTCGATGACTTTGGTCTCGTTGGAGCTACAGTACGGGCATCTCATCGGGTTCTCCTTTCGCCTGTGCCTGAATCCATACCATACCGACTATAGCATAACTTGCCGGAGATAGCAAGTGTTTTGACAAAACCGTGCATTGGTTTATAATAAAAATACGATAATCTATTATATTGTGGGAGAGGAACTGATGAGTACTGAGAAAAAGCGACAACCCAAGGTCATTGTGTTTTCGACGCCGACCTGTCCGCATTGCCGACACGCGAAGCAATATTTGCGGACCCGCGGCATCCAATTCACGGATGTCGATGTTTCGCGCGATGCGCATGCTGCGCGCGATATGGAGCGGATGAGCGGGCAGCAAGGCGTGCCGGTGATCCGCATCGATAGCCACATTGTCGTGGGCTTCGATCGCCCCAAGATTGACCGGCTGCTGGATTTGAAGTAAACGCTCAGGTTTGCGTTCTGCCGCGAGGGGCTACACCTTCGCGGCTTTTTTTTGTTTGGGTACGGTGTTAAGCACCTTGATGCCCAAGGTTTCCAATTCGGCCCGTTCGCGCACCATGGGATCGAAGTAGTGGGCCAGCGCTACCAATCCGACGCCGACGGCGAGGGCGAGGGCGACGCGCAATCCTGGACCGAGCAGTTGCGCGCGCAGCGAGGGGGGCAGTGGTGTGGTCTGGGGTGAATCAACGCGCCGCGCCACACTGCCGATAGCCCGTAGTTGGGGAAAGTATGCCGCGCCGTTTTCCGTCAACTCGGCGCTGATGGCATCGGCGACCTGCGGCAGTTGCTCTGCATTGGGCCAGGTCACGTAAATGATGAACACCGACTGCACATTGTCGCTGGCAATCGCGCCCTGGATTGCGTGGGGATCGAACGCCAGTCCCTGTTCGGCGAGGCGCAGGGCAACGTTTTCGGCAAAAGCCCCTGTTACGGCGATGTCGGCCAGCGCGTTGGCGATGTACTCGGACGAGAGCCAGGCGTAATAACGGTCGTAGTCCGGCGAAAGCGTCGCTGCCGGCTCGCTGCCTGCCGCGAAGCGCATCACGGCTTGATACGGCGTTCCCAGTCGTTGGTACGTCAAGACTGTATATCCGCCGACAATAACGACAGGAATCAGCGCCAGCCACCACCAGCGCACCAGAATCTTCAGGAGTTGACGCATTTCCACGGTTTCACCCTCCCCGGAAAACCCTCAACGCATACAGCGCAAAAAACATTGGCCTCACCGCCATCATTATATCATCAAACGCGATTCGTCAACACCTGCATGTTCACCAATGTTTGCGATTTGCCTACCCATTTGTAATGATTTTGTAACGTTTTTTCCGCCCCTGCCATACTAGAATAGAAACAGGATGCACGGTTGCATTATTCTTTACAGTCCAGGAGACGATGATGAATTCTGTTGTTGCTCGGATGCCTGATGAAAAAGAGGGACTTGCCAACCAGCCCATGGAGGCGCTTTTACAAGCCGTGTTGGATGCGCTGGAAGCTTTTGTTGCCGCCGACTCTTGGGTTGAAGCGCGCCGGGTGCTGGAAGCACATTCGCGCGAGTTGTTGACGGACGTTGCCGACGATGTGCTGGTGACGATGATGGCGCGCTACGACGATGCCGAAGTCGTGCGGATGCTGGCGCAGCACCGGCAGGTACTGATGCGCTGTCGGGTGGTCGGCATCGATGTGGCTTTTGCCGAGCTGTCCGCGGTAGATATTCCCTGTCCTGAGGGCGTAGATCCGGCGCTGTGGCAGCGCGCCCTCCACATCGACACTCCTGCAGCGATGATGGATTTTCTGGCCGAACACCCCGAGTTGATTTCCCCCATCTACCGGCGAATGTCGTATGTCTTGGGCGAGGCGCACATCGCCCTGCTGGATGGGCTGCTTGCCTTTTTGGAAGCCGGCACCTGGAGCGCTGCGCGGGACATCGTGAAGGGCGTTCCGGCGCTGTTGAGCCTTGAAGCCGACCTGTGGCTGATGCAGTACAGCACCTCGTTACGTCGTGCGGGCAATCATCGCGCGGTGACCGTAGTGGAAATGCGCCGCTGGCTGCTGGCGCGTTGTCGTATGGTTGGCGTCGCTGCCGCATTTGGCGAGCATCTGGCCCTGTGGGACGGGATACAGGTCGGTGCGCCTGCGATTCCCGCTCCTCACTGGGTAACGCAGAACGTGGCGCAGGCCTTGTAGCCTTGTACTGAGTCTATTTTGTCGCTTCCCAGACGCGATAACGGCGGTCGTTCCACACCTGTTGCACTCTGGCGAAGTGCGCGTGCAACCATCCCTCGTAGCCGAGAAAGGCGTTAGCGACCAGATAGAGCCTGCCGCCGGCTTTGAGCACGCGGGCGGCCTCCTCGATGAAGAATTGCGCAGTCTCGAAGTGCAGGCCGTGTCCCTGATGGAATGGCGGATTGGCAACCACGATATCCATGGTTGCTGTCTCGATGGTCGCTGCGCCACACGCATGCGCAACAGGAATGTCGGGATAGCCGTTAGCAGCCAGCGTCTCCTGTGCAGACAACACTGCCCGTGCCGAAACATCTGTCAATGTGACGTTGGCCCCACGTCGCAACGCCGCTAATCCCACCAACCCCGTGCCGCACCCCAGATCGAGGACGCGCGCGCCGTTGGGAATCTGCATCCCGGCAATGAGCGCCGCTGCGCCGTCATCGAGGCGAGCCGGGGCGAAGGCTCCGCTGAAACTCAACAACTGTGTGGGAACGCCATCAACGACAATCACACGGTCGATGCGCTGGATGTCGGGAAATGGGAAATGGCCGTCGGGTCGCTGCGCCAGTCCCGCGTGGAAGCCACTTTTGCGGACGACAATGCCGGCCTGTTTGAAGATCGCCCGTGTCTCCTGCAATGCGCCCTTCACCCCTTCGTGGGTCGCACCGACGAAGACCAGCCGTCCGCCAGGGCGCAGCATCGCCGCCGCCAGGCCCAGCATCTCCATCTGCATCTCGCGGCCCCGTGGCAAGTGCAGGAACGCGGCGTCGCACGTCTCGGCTTGTAGCCCGGTGAAATCGGCCTGGATGAAACACTGTGCAGCGGGCAGACGGTTGTGGCTAAAGCTAGCGATGAGTGATTGCCCTTCGGCGGTGTTCTCGGTCCAATACGTCACGGCTGCGCCGGCGCGCGCCGCCCAGAGCGCCGTTGCCGTTGCACCCGGCCCGGCGACAAAGACGTGATTGGCGGCGACTTGGCGTGCTGCAGCAAACAACACCGCGTGTCCTGCTCCAGGCTCTGGCACGCCTGGCAGTCGCACAATGGGCATTGGCCCATCCGGCAGGATAACAGTCGTACTAAATCGTTTGATCACTTCTCTCATCTCGTAACCGGCATAGCCCAATGATACCCCGGAAATCAGGGAAGGGCAAAAGCAGTATCAACCCCCATGATCTATCTTTCGATAGATGACAAATCCCTGCTTTGCCTTTATCATCGACCGTAACATCGTTGATTATTGTGCCGTTTCCTAATTGTGTGCTATACTCTGATAAGTAACCGGCTGGTAATCTTGTTCTGGGGGGTATGATATGGCAAGTGTGCAGGACTTCGCTCGGCGGGTGATCGACAACGTTGAACGTGTCATTGTCGGGAAGCGTACCGTGATCGAATTGGCGGTGATCGGTTTGTTGAGCCAGGGACACTTGTTGATCGAGGATGTGCCTGGCGTCGGCAAGACGATGTTGGCGCGCAGTCTGGCGCGCTCGCTGGGCTGCTCTTTTGGGCGCCTTCAATTTACCCCGGATATGCTACCCAGTGACGTGACCGGTGTGTCGATCTACAATCAAGCAACGCGTGAATTCGTATTCCAACCCGGGCCGCTGATGGCGCAGATTGTGTTGATCGACGAGATCAACCGGGCAACGCCCAAGACACAGGCGGCCTTGTTGGAGGCGATGGAAGAGCGCCAGATCACGGTTGATGGTGTCACCCACGCTTTGCCGAAGCCGTTTATGGTGATGGCGACGCAGAACCCCATAGAATATGAGGGAACATTCTCGTTGCCAGAGGCGCAGTTGGACCGCTTCTTGATGCGCATCAGCCTGGGGTATCCGGCGATGAAGGATGAAATCGAAGTGTTGGATCGTCAGCAATATCACCATCCCGTGGAGGATTTGCAGCCGGTCGCTAATACGGAAGATGTGCTCGCGGCGCAGGAAAGCATCAAATCGATCTATGTGGCCCCGGCGGTCAAGGAATACATCGTGCGCTTGGTGCAGCAAACGCGCCAGCACGGCGACATTTACCTCGGCGCCAGCCCACGTGCCAGCCTGACGCTGTATCGCTGTGGACAGGCCCGTGCAGCTCTCTACGCGCGCGATTTTGTGTTGCCCGATGACATCAAGGCGATTGCGCCGGCGGTGTTGGCGCATCGTCTGCTCATGAGTCCCAGCGCCCGTCTGCGCAACGTTTCGCCGGAAGATGTGGCGGCGGCGATTCTCGAAGGTGTCCCCGTCCCGGAAAGCAGAGCGGCGCAGGGGATCAACCGCTGAGTCAGTTCTATGACTGCGAATTCCAGGCCCAAAATCAAGCTGAATTCCTGGCTGCTGCCCGTGTTGGTCCTTGCGGCGGTAATCACCGACCTGATTGCGCCCTATCGGGGATGGCGGGTTTTGTATATCGGCATGGGCGGCGCGCTGATTTTGGGGTACTTTTGGGCGCGCTCTCTGGCCCGTGGCCTGGACCTTACCCGTGAGATGCGCTTTGGGTGGGCACAGGTGGGGGATCGCCTGGTCGAACGATTTACGCTGCGCAACGAAGGCTGGGCGCCGGGGGTTTGGGTTGAGGTGGACGATCAGTCTACCCTGCCCGATTACCACGCCAGCCGGGGAACCGGTTTACCGGGGCGGGACTCACTGCGCTGGCACACCGAGGCGACTTGTAACCGGCGCGGCCTCTTTGTGCTGGGGCCGACGCGGTTGCGTACCGGTGATCCTTTTGGGTTGTTCTCGGTCTCGCTGTTCTATCCCTCAGCCTTGCCCTTGTTGGTGTTGCCGCCGATTGTCCCTTTGCCGAACATCCAGATCGCGCCCGGCGGGCGTTCCGGTGATGGCCGTCCACGTCCTAACGCGATCGATCGTACCGTAAGCGCTTCAACGGTGCGCGAGTACGTCTCCGGTGACAGCCGGCGCTGGATTCACTGGCGCACGACAGCGCGCCGTGACGATCTGTACGTGCGTCTCTTCGACGGCACACCGTCCGGCGACTGGTGGATTCTGTTGGACATGGACAGGGAAGTTCAGGCCGGTGTAGATGAGGACGCGACCGACGAACACGGCATCATCCTGGCTGCGTCGCTGGCCGATCAGGGCATCCGAATGCGCCATTCGGTGGGCCTGGCAGCCTACAGCGACGAGTTGATTTGGTTGCCGCCAGAGCAGGGCGAGGGACGGCGGTGGGAAATCTTGCGTTCCCTCGCGCTGATCTCGCGTGGCACACTTCCCCTCGCTGAAGTTATCGCCCGTCTGCAATCGAGCCTGGGTCAGCATACCAGCATTATCATCATCACGCCTTCGACGAGTGTGGGGTGGGTGGAGTCGTTGGTGCCGTTGATGCGGCGTGGGGCCGTCCCTACGGTTCTGTTGTTGGACCCGACTTCTTTTGGCGGGACGGGTGACATAGCGTTGGTGGAGGCCGCATTGATGGGTTTGAACGTTGCCAACTATCGCATCACCAGGGATATTTTGGACCGGCCGGAGGTGCGTCCTGGTCAGCAAGGACATTGGGGCTGGCGAGTGTTGGGGACTGGACGGGCGGTGCCTTCTTATCGACTGACGGATGTGCCCTGGAGGTCACTGACGTAATGTATGCACGCGTCGTAAATCATAATCAGGCCGGGTTTATGGGTCGGGTCTTAGCGTGGATTGGCCCGCGAGGCATCGTCCTCTGGTTGTTACTGCTGGTCACTTTGAGTATCTTTGCGAGCGGCCTGGTTGAGTTGGTCGCCGGTCTGGAGTTGGGATTTACCTTGCTGATCGTTCTGGTGGCAATGACCACCGGATGGCTGCTGGGGCGATCGTCGATCTCCGGCTGGCTGGCAACGCTGGTGAGCGTAGTGTTCGGCGCGGTTTTCAATTTGATCCGCGTAGGGCGTTTGGGCGGCGAGCTTTTCGACATCGTGCGCGCTATCATTACCGTCACCGGTCAGTCGCTGGCATGGCTTTGGGAACGCCTGCTTTATCTGGCCTCGTATTCGTTCAAGACCGGTGAGTTTGAACTGACGCCTGTACGTCAGGTGGACTGGGCGACCGTACCCTCAGCGGTGAGCGTGGTGTGGAACGGCATAACCACGCTGCTATCACGCGCGTACATGTGGCTGGCCTCGATTTTTGCCGGTGAACCTGAATACGAACCTGTCGGCTCGGTGCTGGTGTGGGGATTTATCGTGTGGCTCTGCGTGCTCTGGGCCGGCTGGATGGTGAGTCGCAGACGCCAGCCCATCGTCGGGCTTTTGCCCGCCGGCTTCTTGCTCTCGTTTTTGTTGGCCTACACCTACAAACCCTCCGGTGTTTTGCTGCCTTTCCTGGGCGTGATGCTGGTGTTGATTGCCTTGACCCGGCATTATGAGCGCGAGTCGCATTGGACGATTGCCAACATCGACTTCTCGCACGATCTCTGGCGCGAGGTGGCGACGACCGCCGCCGGTGTCTCGGTGGCGCTTGTTTTGGCCTCGGCGATTCTGCCGAGTTTCTCTTATCGAAAATTCGCCGACTGGCTCAACGAGTTGAAGCCCAAGGAGGAGATCGAGCAAACTGAGGTGCAGGAAATCGCTAAATCCTTTGGCGTGGAGCAACAGCCCCCTCCGCCGGAGCCAGTCCGCCCGGCCCAACTGTTAAGCAGCACCGATCTGCCGCGCCGTCACCTGATCGGCTCCGGCCCTGAACTGTCGCGGATGGTGGCCTTTGTCGTCAACACCGGCGAAATCCCGCCCATGCGGGATGACCCATCGATGGACTACCATATGATGGAACTCATCATTCCGCGTCACTACTGGCGCAGCCTGACGTATGATAACTATTTCGGGCAGGGATGGTCTACCAGCAGCATGGCAATCAGCAACTATGAAGCCGGAGAACTGTTCGTCGATCCCGAGACGGTGCCTAATACCCGCCTGATGCGTCAGGAAGTGCGGATTATCGGTGATGTGGGGGGTGTCGTCTACGTCGATGGTCAATTTGTCTCGGTCGATAAGGACTACGAAGTCGCCTGGCGGCCACCCAACGAAGTCTTTGCGGTCACGACCCCCGAACGTATCTATCGCGCTGATTCGTTGGTGGCCGTATACACGGTTGAAGGATTGCAGGCGGCCGGAACTGACTATCCGCCGGAAATACTCGAACGTTATCTGCAGTTGCCGGATTCAACCCCCCAGCGTGTGCGTACTTTGGCGCGTGACCTGACGGCGACTCAGCCGACGCCTTACGACCGGGCGGTGGCGATTGAGAGTTATCTGCGGGAGTTCCCCTACACTTTGGATGTTCCGGCGCCATCGGGGCAGTCCGACATTGCGGATTATTTCCTGTTCGAGCTACAAAAGGGCTACTGCGACTACTACGCAACGGCCATGGTCGTGCTGGCACGCGCAGCCGGTATACCCGCACGGCTGGTCGTCGGCTATGCGAATGGACGTTACGATTTGGGTAACGGGCGTTACGTGGTCACCGAAGCTGACGCCCATGCCTGGGTGGAAGTGTATTTCCCCGGTTATGGCTGGATTGAGTTTGAGCCAACGGGTGGCATCGCACCTATCACACGGCCCCGGGAAACCGAGGAACCCACGATGTGGCCGACGCGGGAACTAGAGCCTTTAGTCCCCTCCTCGGCAGAGTCTGGGCAATGGGCAATGCCGCCATTCCTATCGTTGGCTCTGTGGATTCTCGCCGGGATAGGAGGGGTAGTTCTCTTCATTCTGGTGGTAAGCGGGATCGATAGTGCGTTGTTGTTGCTCCGGCGTTCTCCTGTGGCGATGGCGACGGCGCTCTACAATCGTCTGCGGAACTATGCCAAATACCTGCCGACACATACGGCTGCCGGAAACACGCCTTATGAGTTTGGTCATCTGCTGACCGCGCGTGTGCTGGAGATTGCCGCCGCCCACCGTGATGAAGAATTGTTACCGCCTGCCGAAGACGAAATTCCGGTGTTGATTGACTTGTATGTCCGCGCGTGGTATTCACCGCACGCCATCGAAATGCCGGAGCGCCGCGCAGCGGTCTGGGCGTGGTGGAAATTGCAGTGGCGTCTGGGGCTGGCCCATCTGTGGCGCAGACGACGTCCCAGACGTACCTTACCGTCTGCTCTGCCACAGCCTGCCAACTAGCGATTTCGTAGTTCATCTTATCGTGGGGGGAGAGAGACGGCGATGCCTGAAGAATTCAAGTATCCGCGGCGCCAGTTCATGCGTGGGTTGGTGCGTCGCGCCACGCAAGTCCTCTTTGCCATCCTGACCGATTTTCACTTGATTGGGGCGGAGAACTTCCCGCAGGAAGGCCCCTTGTTGGTCGTGGCCAACCACTTCAGCTTTGTCGACCCAATGGCGATGGTGCGGATCGCGCCCTGGCCGATGGAGTTTCTCGGCGGTTTCCGTACGCCCAATGCACCGCCGCTGCTCAGTTGGTTGCGGGAGTTGTGGGGGTACTATCCCGTTTTCCGCGGCACCGGTTCGACGCTGGCGCTGCGCGCTTCGGAGGCGGTGATGCGGCAGCGCGGCATCCTCGGCGTTTTCCCGGAGGGAACAAGTGCGGCGGCAGTGCTGCGTCCGCCCCGGCCGGGTGTGGCGCTCATCGCCGCGCGCACGGGCGCGCGGATTCTGCCGGTGGGATTGGATGGCTTTATCGATGTATTACCCAGGCTGGCCAAGGGCCGGCGCGCGCGCGTCACGGTGCGCGTCGGTAAGCCATTTGGGCCTTTTGTGGCAGCCGGTCGCGGACGTGAACGCCGTGAATATCTGGTGAGAATCGGCCACGAGATCATGCAACATATCGCCGAACTTTTGCCGGCAGAGCGGCGCGGGCATTACTCGGACGATCCTGCCATCCGCGCGGCGGCGCAGGGAACCGAATATTACCCGTTTGACGACGAGCCGGAAATTTGACCTCCTGCGATCAGGCTGAATCTGCAACTTGCGTAGTGTCATTGCGTATAAAGTGGTGACATTCACGCGAGGAGGTGAAGGATGGATCGGCGTCCGGGATGTTTGGTTGGGTTGCTCAAAATGGCGTTTCTGAACGCTATCTTTGATTGGCTGCAAGATCGCTTTGGTTTTGGAAGGGGTTTTTCCTGTACGGGCATAGGTTGCGGTATCATTCTGTTGATACTGTTCTTTGTCCTGGCTTGTTCTGTTCTCACGGGCACGGATTGGTTCCGGCTGTTTTGACGGATGGTGCGAGTAGTCACGACGCCGGCCTGCGCAAGCGGGCCGGTTTTTTTGAATTCGTAGCGAATGTCCGCTTTTTCAAACCTGATTTGTTGTGTCGGTGTAACCCTTTTTGACTCTTATTAAAGCTACATTATACTAGAGATGAGTTCACAGTATACGCCATGTGGATATCGTTGTTTGTAGGCGTTGGAGATAATTTCGCATGCAGAATCAGCCCACACTGAGTGGTGGAAAGCGCATCTGGAACACACTACTGCGTTTAGTTTCTGACATTCGCGGTAAGATTATCGTGCCCTATCTCATCCTCACCCTTGCCGTCGCAGTGATCGGCCTCTACGTGGTCACGCAATTGGTCTCCGACTCGCTCGATGAGCGTTTTAATAACCATCTTGTGGAATCCGGCCAGGCAGTTCTAACCGGATTCGCCCGTCAGGAGCTTGACCATCTTGAGTCTGCCCGCACTTTTTCACTAACCGAGGGCGTGATCGAAGCCTTACAGGCGCGTAACCAAAAGAGGCTAGCCGATCTTGTATTGCCGGCGGCCACGACTAAAGGTGTCGATGTGGTAATCCTGGTGGATGCTGATGGCGAGACTGTACTCAACGCCTTAAAGCGCGATGGTCAGCTACAATTGGTAGAGTATGACTTTCGCGCCTCGGATGTGTGGATTATCAAACAGCTTTTGGAGCAGCAGTCAGCTTATGTTGGCTCGCGCCGCGCTATTGGCGAGCATCCCGTTGATCTTCAGTATTATTACTTCACTGCCGCGCCCATTGCACTTGAGGATGAATTCGCCGGTGTGGTGGTGGTGGGGACGAAGTTGGACACCTTGCTGCGCAATCTCAATGCGATCTCGATGGCTCAGATCACTGTCTATCTGAATCAGGGGCAAGCTATTGCTTCTACGTTTACGCAGGATAGTGTGACCCCCGAAGCCCGGGCGGCGGCGTTGGCTAAATTTTCAATCTTACCCAGTGTTTACGCTGATGTGATGGAATCCGAGAAAAAAATCCGTATTGAGACGCTGACGGTTGAGGGGCGTGAGTACCGTCTATGGCGTGGGCCTTTGAGCGTGGGCAATGATCGCCTGGCGGTCTTTGATGTGGCACTGCCTGCGGATTTCCTCGTGGACTCCAAAGCCGTTAACCGGGGGACATACGTTTTGGTGTTTGGACTGGCGATGGGAGCCGTCATCCTGGTGGGATATGGCGTGGCGCAGCGTATTACTCGCCCTCTCCATACCCTGGTCGAAACCTCGCGCGCTGTAGCCGAAGGCGACCTCAAGCGGCGTACCGGTATCCAGCGCACCGACGAGATTGGCACCCTGGCGGTAGCCTTCGATCAGATGACCGAACGACTCGACGAACGTACCGTTGCCTTGCAGTCCGCGCTGCAAGTTCAACGCGAAACCGCCAGCCGGATGCGTTCGATTCTCTTCAGTATTGGCGACGGGGTCTTGCTCGAAGATGCCCAGGGCAATATCGTTCCCCTGAACCAGGCAGCCACTTCGATGCTTGAGGACATGGCCGCGCGTTTCCTCTCCGGTCCTGTCCGTGAATTGCCCATGTTAGAGCAAGATCGTTTCCCGGATACGTGGGTTAACCCCTGGCTCCTCGAAAGCCGCCGTTTTCAAATCGCTAACCACATTTATATGGCACACTCAGCCACGGTGGGGAGCGACGATGGTGCGAACTTGGGGACGGTCATCGTTCTGCGCGACGTCACGGCGGAGATGGAGGCGGAGCAACTGAAGGATGCCTTTGTCGCGCATGTTTCTCACGAGCTGCGCACACCTTTGACTGCTATCAAAGGTTACACCGCGCTGCTGGGGGCGACCGCCGGTACGGCTTTGTCCCCGACCCAACGCAGTTTCCTGGAACGGATCAGCCGTCAGACCGACAATCTGGTCGGCATGATCAATGCACTACTGGACTTCTCTGAAGTCGAGGCCGGAGGGCGGATTGGCTTACGTCTGGAATTGCTGGAGCTTCCGGTCCTGGTTAGGGAAATCTATGAAGAGTGGCGCGTGGATATGGAAGAAAAACCGCTGACGTTCACCCTGGACATGCAAGACGAACTGCCCAGAATTAATGCCGATGTGGCCCGCCTCCGCTGGGCGTTGATCAATCTGGTGCGCAATGCCTACCAGTACACCGATGCGGGCGGCAGGGTAACGTTACGTCTGTCTTCCGTGAGGAACGATGTGGTGTTTCAGGTGATCGATACCGGCGTTGGCATCGCCGAAGAGGCGCAAAAACGCCTCTTTACTCGTTTCTATCGCGTGATGCAAAGCCATGATGACAACGTGCGGGGCTTAGGACTGGGACTCTATGTGACTAAAATCATCGTCGAAGCGCATGGCGGTACTATCGGCGTGATCAGTGAATTGGGCGCCGGGAGCATTTTTACTGTGACACTTCCTGCGGCGCGCGCTTAACCGCAAACATAGGGGCTGATATGGCGCTTTCCACGGGGTATCAACGCCAGGATAATCAGCAGCGATGGTCGGTTGACATCATTATCTTTCTCATTATTTTGGGACTGAGTTTTGTGTGTCTCTGGATCACCGCACTTTTTGCCGTGCGCCCGCGTGATTTTTGGGAATATGTGGGGGAGATGTATTCAAATGTCAACCCCGATGCACTCTACACGCCGATCGTGGCTTCCGGCGCTGTCATTGCCCCGTTGCGACAAGAGGCGCTCATCGCGCCGACGGTGCCACCCGAACTGATTGAGACGGCAGAGGCGACATCTGTACCGGTGCCTCCGGTGAGTTTCTATACCCCCACGCCAACACCTACCCCCACGCCGCCCCCGCCAACGTTTACGCCGACATCTGTGCCACCGACGGCGACCCGAATGTCCACCCCTACCCCTACCCCTACCCCTACCCCTTCGGCCACGCCACCACCCACGCCGGCACCTCCGACAGATACACCCAGGCCGCCTGACATCGCTACTCTGACTCCCTCGGTCACACCGACGCCATCGGTCACACCGACGCCTTCGGTTACGCCAACGCCTTCGGTTACGCCAACGCCATCGGGCACCCCGACGCCATCGGTCACGCCAACGCCATCGGTCACCCCAACCCATACGCCAACCCTGACTCGGACACCGACGCGCACGCCTACAGCGACCCCGACTCGGACACCGACGCGCACGCCTACAGCGACCCCGACACTCACGCGGACGCCTACAGCGACCCCAACACTCACGCGGACGCCGGTGCCCACAGCGACGCACACACCGGTACCAACGCCCACCGACACACCTGTGCCGACGAATCTCCCGCCGCGTCCGCCAACGGAGCCGCCGCCTCCCTCGCCGACGTCGAACCTGCCACCGCGGCCGTAGTCTGAAAAACGCTCCGCGAAGGTTCAGGTGCATCAGAGGCTGATGCGCCTGCCTGAGGGGCATTGAACCGCCTAACGGACCGGGTTGCGCAGTACGCCGATTCCTTCGATGTCTACCTCAACGACGTCGCCGGACACTAGCGGCCCCACGCCGGCCGGTGTGCCGGTCAGGAACACGTCACCCGGTTCGAGCGTCATCACGCTGGCGGCATAGGCGATGAGGGTGCCGACCGAGAACACCATCTGACTGGTGCGTCCTTCCTGGCGCACCTCCCCGTTGACGCGGCAGACGATGCTGAGATCGGCGATATCCGCTGCGCGCAACCCGCTCACAATCCATGGCCCGACAGGGCAGAAGGTGTCGAAGCCTTTGCCGCGCGTCCACTGCCCGTCCTTGCGCTGCAAATCGCGGGCAGTGACGTCGTTGCTGCACGTCACGCCGAGGACGTAGTCCCACGCCTCTTCCGCAGTGACGTTGCGGCAGCGCTTGCCGATCACTACCGCCAGCTCGGCTTCGTGTTCCACCCGCTGTGAGAGTGCCGGGAGCACGATGGCCTCTCCCGGCCCGATCACGCTGCTTGGCGGCTTAAAGAAGAGCAGTGGTTCGGCGGGCACTTCGACGCCATGCTCGGCGGCATGCGCCACGTAGTTGCGCCCCACGCAGATGATTTTCGAGGGGCAGACCGGGGGGAGCAACGTGACCGTTTCTAGCGTTCCGATATGCGTTCCCGGTGAGCTATCACCGTAATGATCGCCTTCGAGCCGGTAGACTTGACCGTCCTCAAGCAAAGCCCACTCGCTCTTGCCCTGCTCCTCAACCCGTATAATGCGTGAAATGGATGCTGTATGCATAGTTGCCTCCAGGCCGTAATGTGTGCGACTGTTATGCCACTACCCTTGTTGTTATAATGTGGTTGCGGATGAAGTCAACCGGCGCGGACATTCGTAAGGTTGATTGCAGGCTTTGGTTTCTTGCTACAACAATGTATAATTTGGGGGAATCATCGGGCAAGGGGGTAACACGACTTGGACTACCTGGACTTTGAACTCGAAATCGGCATGAAAAGCGGGTCAGAATATCCGGTCGCTGTGTTGCGTTCTCCGGCAGGCGAAGCCCGTGAGCGGGTCGAATTTCCCTTTAGCGAATTGGAACTGGAAAATCGACTGCAGGCGCTTCAGATTGCCTTGTTACGTACCGGGGGCATCCTGCGACAGGTGTTGACGCCGGAGGAACATGCCGTGCAGGAGTTGGGGCGTGCGCTGTTCGAGGTGTTGCTCTGTGGCGAAGTGCGTAGCCGGTATGATGTAAGTCTGCGCGAGGCGGACGCGCAAAGTAAAGGTTTGCGCATCAAGTTGCGGGTCCAGTCACCGGAATTGGCCGTGTTGCCGTGGGAGTTCATCTACGACCCGCGCCGTGGAGAATATGTGTGTCTCTCGCGCAATACCCCACTGGTGCGCTACATCGAATTGCCCCACCCGGTGCAGCCCTTGCGCGCCGGACTGCCATTGCGCATCCTGGGCCTGGCGGTTAGCCCTGAGGGATTGCCGCCGCTGGATATCGCGCAGGAGAAGCTGCGTGTGGAAACCGCTCTGGAAGGATTGCGGGCGGCGGGGCTGGTCACCTTGACGTGGTTGGAAGGGCAGACCTGGCGCGACTTGCAGCGGGAGATGCGCTATGGCCCATGGCATGTCTTCCACTTCATCGGGCATGGCGGCTTTAGCCGGACAACGGATGAGGGCTTTGTCGCGCTGGCTGACGAGTCGGGTGCGGCGTATCACCTGAGCGCGACGCAACTGGGCCGCTTGCTGGCCGATCACCGCGACTTGCGGTTGGCGTTGCTCAACGCCTGCGAGGGAGCGCGCGGCAGCACGCAGGACATTTTCTCTGCGACGGCGGCGATATTGCTGCGCCGCGGACTCCCGGCGGTGCTGGCGATGCAGTACCCCATCAGCGATCGTGCTGCCATCGAGTTTTCACGCACATTCTACGAAGCGCTGGCCGATGGCCTGCCCGTGGACACGGCGACGACGGAGGCGCGCCAGGCGATCAGCTATGTCGCCCCACACTCGGTGGAGTGGGGGATTCCCGTGTTGTACATGCGTGCTCCAGACGGGGTCTTGTTTGACGTGCAGGCCGGTCTGGCAAAGCCCCCCTCTGTGTCTGCGATTCTGACACCCGCCCCTCCGTCAGCCGTTCAGAGCACCGCGCAGTCTGCTGGTGGGCAAAACTTTACCTCAGGCAGCGAAACACAGTCAAGTCCGTTGCTCGATGTAGAACTGGCGTATATCCCGGCGGGGGATTTCGTGATGGGCAGTGATCCACACCAGTGTGAGTTTGTCCAGAATGAGGAGTTGCCGCAGCACACGTTGGCGCTACCTGCATACTATATGGCGCTCACGCCTGTGACGAACCGCCAGTATCTGGCCTTCGTGCAAGCGTGCGCGTATCGTTGCCCGGAACACTGGCCGAGTGACGGTTTCCCAGAGGACTGGGTCGATCATCCTGTGATCAACGTCTCCTGGTATGATGCACTGACGTATTGCGCGTGGTTGACGGAGCGATTGAGTCGTGAAAAGTGCGTCGCAAAAGTATGGCATGGGGGCCGGTGGGAGACGATTGAGATTGACGCTGAAGCCTGGCGTTTTTTCCTTCCTTCCGAGGCTGAGTGGGAGAAAGCTGCGCGGGGCACCGATGGTCGCCTTTATCCATGGGGCAACTTCTGGGACGCGAAACGCTGCAACACCAAGGAAAGCCGCCAAGACTTGCCGTCGCCGGTGCAGGCTTACCCGCTGGGGGCTAGCCCTTATGGCGTGTTGGAGATGGCGGGCAATGTCTGGGAGTGGACGCGCACAGTGTGGGGTGCCGACATTGTTGAACCGTTATTTCGATATCCCTACAATCCCGCCGACGGTCGTGAGGATATTGCGGCAGACAAATCGATGTACCGGGTACTACGGGGCGGTTCATACAATTACGGACGCGCTGCCGCGCGTTGTGCCAGTCGAAATCGTCTCTTGCCCGGCCACGGCAACTGGTTCGTGGGCTTCCGGGTGGCCCTTGTCAACGGATTGAACGGATTATAACGGACTATGCGACTACACGACTACCGACTACGTGACTATTTAAGGAGCAACCATGCAACTACTCCAACGTGAACTGCGTGGGTTACAGGTCTGGCAGATTGTGGTGCTGGTGATCCTCGTCGTGAGTGTGACGTTGGGGCTGGTCGGCGCGCTCACCCTGCTGCAACGGGGCGCTGCGGAGACGCCTGCACCGACCCTGCTTCCCCCCACGCGGACGCCGGCCTTGCCAACCGCACGTCCTACCCAGACGTCTACACCGACTGCCACGCCAACGCCAACGGTCACACCGTCGCCGACTGCCACACCGCTGCCTACGTCCACGCCCACCCCCACGCCGATCGCCGTCATCACCGGCATCAACGCTTTTGGGCGGCTGGAGACCGTCCAATACACCATGCGCGACATCGTGCGGATCGAGGATGAGCCGTCGGGCCTGTTGGAGCGCCTCTCGCGCGACCGGCTGATGTTGATCGCCGAGGGCGAGGTGGTGGCGGGCTTCGATCTGACGAAAGTGACCGAGGCCGACATCGTTGTGTACGGGACGACGGTTTTGATTTTCTTGCCACCGCCGGAAATTCTTTACAGTCGCATTGATAACGAAAAGACGTTCGTCTACGAGCGTGAGACAGGCCTGCTGCGCCGTCCTGACCCCGAATTGGAAACCACCGCGCGCCGTTTGGCCGAAAAACAGTTGGTGAGTTGGGCGTTGGAGCGGGACATCCTCGATAAGGCCGAGGAGACCGGCGTCATCTATCTGGAAAACTTCCTGCGTTCGTTGGGCTTTACCCAAGTAAGCGTTGAGGTGCGTTCCGTTGAAAATCAATAAGCGACCGTTTCGCGTACATCCACAAACCTGGCGGCGTCTACGGCAAGGCATGCAGATTCTCTCATTTCTGTTGTTCGCCTATCTTTTTGTCTTCGCTACCTTCATGAGTCCCAATCGAGCCTGGGCCGATCTTTTTTACCGTCTCGACCCGCTTGTGGCGCTCACGGCGATGTTGGCCGGGCGTATGGTGATTAGCGGGCTGGGCTATGCCGGGCTGACCCTGCTGCTCACGCTGGTCTTTGGGCGGGTGTGGTGTGGTTGGTTGTGTCCCTTCGGGACGGTGCTGGAATGGCTCACGCCGCGCCGCGTCAAGCGCGCCGCGCGCCGCAAGGGGCCGCCGGAAAAGTGGCGGGCGATCAAATACCTGCTGCTCGTGGTCATGCTCGTGGCAGCATTGTTGGGGAACCAATCGCTGCTCTTTCTCGACCCAATCACGATCATGACGCGCACGTTGAGCACGGCGGTCTGGCCGGCGCTGCGCGTCGCCATCTACAAATCCGAAGCTTTTCTTTACCGTTTCCCGTTTCTGTGGGATGCGCTCGACGCGATTCACAACCATGTGGTCTATCCCCTTTTCCGGGACGTCGTTTCTGTCTTTGCGTTGGCCGTGCCGGTGTTCCTGTTTTTTCTCGCCATTGTGGGGCTGAACTGGTGGGCGGAGCGGTTCTGGTGTCGTTACCTGTGCCCGTTGGGTGGCCTGCTGGCGCTGCTTTCGAAGCTATCGCTGGTGCGTCGTGAGGTAGGGACCACGTGTGCGGCTTGCGCACTGTGCAACGGGCAATGTCCCACCGGCGCCATTGACCCCGCCGACGGCTACCGCAGCGACCCTGCCGAGTGCATTGTCTGCTACGACTGCATCGTGGACTGCTCGCGTGAGGGGGTGGCCTTCCGCTGGGTCGCGCCGACGTGGCCGCCGGTGAAAAGCCAGCCCTACGATCCCTCGCGCCGGGCGTTGCTGGCGAGTGTGGGCGCGGCGGCGGTTGGGGTGGCGCTGGCCGGTGTCGAACCGATCACGCAGCGGCAGCCCGCCAATCTGATCCGCCCGCCCGGCGCCACGTTGACCGATTTCGAGGCGCTGTGCGTGCGTTGCGGTGAGTGCGTGCGCGTCTGTCCCACCCAAGGCCTGCAGCCGACGCTCTTCGAGGCCGGTGTGCAGAACGTCCTTACCCCGCGTCTCGTCCCCCGGCTCGGCTACTGCGACTACAGTTGCGCGGCTTGCGGCGAAGTCTGCCCGACGGGCGCCATCCCGTTGTTGCCGTTGGAGGAGAAGCGGCACACGCCTATTGGTTTGGCGCGTATCGACCAGAGCCGCTGTCTGCCGTGGGCCTACAACATCCCTTGTATCGTCTGTGAGGAAGCGTGCCCCGTCCAGCACAAGGCGATCTGGCTGCGCAATACAGAAGTGCTCAACGTGAACGCCGAGCCGATCACCATTCAGCGGCCTTACGTGCTGAAAGAGTTGTGCATCGGCTGCGGCATCTGTGAATACCAGTGTCCGATGGGCGGCGAGAGCGCCATTCGCGTCTACGCGCCGACGGAGGCCGGTGGTTACGTGGGCAACGACCCGGCCTATCGCCCGCGCAGAGGCCGTCGGGGAGGGCAGGAGTAGCATTGAGAAAGTCGTTTTACCACGAATCTTCACGAATTCTCACTACTTCAGATTCCTATTCGTGAAGATTGGTGCAGATTCGTGGTTTTTCTGGAGGAGGATATGTGTCAGGCTGTGGTGAGGGTGTTGGTGATCGATGCGGAGCGGCAGCGCCACTATCTGCGCACGTTACGCGCCGGGAGTGTGTCCCTTGATTCGCGCGACGATTACACGCTGTTGGGTGGCGAGGCGCTTTGCCAATTTATCCTGCGTGAAGACCCCGGTGCGCTGGTCATCGCACGCGGGCCATTGCCTTTCCTGGCTGGGAATAAGACTACCCTGGGCTACGTTTCCCCGTTAACCGGGCTGCCACACTACAGTTTTGTCGGTGGGCGCGGTTTTGCGGCGTTGTTCAACCTGGGCCTGGATGCAATTGTTTTTGAATCGGCGCATCAGCGAGTTGCGAGTAGCGAGTTACGAGTTGCGAATCACGAATTACGAGTTACGAATTACCTCGTCGTTTCTGGACGGGCGCCGCGACTGAGCGTTGAATGGAAATCCGCCGCCGAGTTGCCGACAGGGCAGCGCAGCGCCTTCTACTGGCTGTTGGAACGCGAGCTTGGCGGGCGGCAGGAGAGCGGCAGTATCTTCGCGTTGGGCGAGGCGGCGCGGTACGGATTTCGGGCTGCGAACCTCGCCGTGGACGGTCTCTATCACGCCGGACGGGGTGGGGCAGGGCATGTCTTTGCCCGGTACGCAGCGGCGCTTGTGCTGCGCGCCGAGCCGGTGACGCCGGAAGCGTGGTTTGGCCCGCGCGTGGAAGCGTTCCGCGACATGCGCGGCGCTATTCGTCCGCGTGTCGAGAGCTGTTGCGCGCGCTTTTCGCAGCGGGATGGCGGCACGATCCCAAAACTCTACAACACCGGCGGCGGTAAAAATCCAACATTGCCCGCTCGTAACGCGCAACGTCTTGGCTACAAGCTGGCCGATTTGGGCGAGCGCAAGGTGCTACGGGCGACCCGCGCCGGGCAAACCGGCTGCCACTGGTGCCAGGTGAACTGCCGTCACTACCACTGGGTGGATGTGGACTATGCTCCCGACGGGCGCGATATGTACCTGGATGACTTCGAGCCGACCTACGCGCTGTTTGCGATGCTCGATTTGCAGGCTGCGAATGATTCTCTCGACGCGAAACTGCGTTTGCTGGATGAGGTGGATCGTCGCCTCGTTGTCCCCCTCGAGCAACTGGGGTGCGACATCATCGACGTGGGGGTGGGGATGGCGGCGCTGTTCGAGGGCTTGGCGCGGGGCGTTGTCCCGCCGGGGGATGTCCCGGACTTTCTGCGCACCGGTCCGTACTTTGGCAATCTCGATCTGGCGGTGCGTATCGCCGAGGCGCTGCGGGCAGGAACGGCGTTTCCGGCATTGCGCGCGCTCGGCGATGGGCCGCAGGCGCTTGCTGAACTGTATCCGGCGCTGCGTGACATTGTTTTCACCTCAGGGAAGGGGACGTTGGGCAATCCCGGTCACGCCAACGCGCTATGGACGTTCCTGATGCCGTTTTCGCGCTTCTTTAGCCACTACTCCGGGCAAATCTACAAAGTGCCGGGCGATTTGAAGCCGGGTCTCAGTCTGGCCGAAACGGAGGCGCTCTTCGCGCGAGTGATCGCGGAGATGCTGAAACGCGAGACGTTCGGCTGTCTGGGTAACGTCCTCTCGATGTGCGCTTTCACCTTCGTCACCTTTAGCCGGGACGGGGCGGGTGTGGAACTTGACGGCGATCTGCTCGCCCGCACTATGGCGCCCTACGGCATCGAACTGCGCGGCGACGACCTGTTGTGGTTCGCCGAGGCGTTTTGGGCGCAATCCATCGCGCTTAAGCTCGCGCATGGTTGGCGTCCTCCGCGCGCGGAAGACTTTCCGGCGCGCGTCTTTGAGGCGCTCTCGCAGACGTTGGGCCGGTCGGTGGATGACTTGCGTGCGTTGATGAACCGGCTGATCGCAGAGTGGAAGCGGCAGGCGGGGGCGTTACTGGCAAAGTACGGGTATGCGGATGCGTTATAATATAGCCAATTTCTTGGGGGAGACACTTGCATGACATCTTCTGACAAACCTATGCGCGACAAAGTCTGCATGGTCACAGGTGCCGCCTCAGGCATCGGAGCGGTGACGGCGCGGGCGTTGGCGCAACAGTTCTAAATGCAGCCGCGTGTGGGGCGCTCGAAACGTTTACCGTTGAGGTGTGAACGACTCGCTCGTCATCACCTGATCCCAAAACACTGTTGGGCGACCTCCACATCCGGCTGCATATTGAGCATTGGCCCTGGGGACGTTTTCCTCCAGGGCCTTGTGCGTTGTAATCCTGTCGTTTCCGGTTATACTCGACGTTATGGCAATCCTGGACGTGCAAGACCTGCGTAAAACCTACCGCAAGGGCAAACACCCTGCGGTGGATCACCTCACGTTCGCTGTGGAGGAGGGGGCCATCTACGCCTTCGTCGGGCCGAACGGCGCGGGCAAAACGACGACCATCCGCATTATTGCGACGCTGTTGCGACCCGATAGCGGCATTGTGCGTGTGGGCGGCTACCGGATGGACACCGAGCGGCGGGATGTGCGCCGTTTGATCGGCTTTATCCCTGATGAATTTGGCCTGTATGGGGAGATGCTGGTGCACGAATACCTGGAGTTCTTCGCCGGATGCTACGGCGTGGTTTCTGAAAAGCGCGCGCCGATGGTGGCGGATTTGCTGGAACTGGTCGGCCTGGCGCACCGCCGCGACGATGCCGTACAGACGCTCTCTCGCGGGATGCGGCAGCGCCTTGGCGTCGCGCGTGCGCTGGTGCACGATCCGGTACTCATCGTCGCCGATGAACCGGCGGCCGGTCTTGATCCACGGGCGCGCGTCGAGCTGCGCGAAATCTTCCGCGCGCTCCAGGAGATGGGGAAGACGATTTTCCTCTCCTCGCACGTGCTACGCGAGTTGGACGACGTCGCCACGCACGCCGGTATCATCGAGCAAGGCCGTTTGGTGGCCTCTGGCCCCGTGGACGAGATTCGGGCTCGCTTGCGCCCGCATCGGCGTGTGCGAGTGGCGTTTCACGGTCCGGCGGACGATGCGCAAGCGTGGCTCGCCGGGCGCCCGCAGGTGCTCGGCGTGGAAATGGTGCCGCCAGGGAATCGCAACGGTGGGCCGCCTGCCCTCTGGGTTACCCTGTCGGGTGACGAGGAAAGTGTCGTGCAGTTGCTGGCCGAACTGGTGACCGCCGGATTTCCCGTGCTGGCCTATGCCGAAGAACAGGATACGCTCGAAAGCCTCTTTTTGAGCCTTACACAGGGTGTTGTCACGTAAGAGCTGTGCACGCTGCGCTTTACGTCCACGTCCCGTTTTGTCTGCAACGCTGTGCCTATTGTGATTTCAACACCTACAGCGGTCTGTTGGCGCTGCGGGCAGAATATGTTGAGTCGCTGTGCTACGAGCTGCGGGCGCGGGCGGCGCATTATCCCCACATCACCGCGGTGACCCTCTACTTCGGCGGGGGCACTCCCTCGCTCATGCCGGTGGAGATGATACGCGCCATCATCGCTGCTGCCCGGCACGATCTCGCGCTTTCCCCCGATGCCGAAATCACCCTGGAAGCCAACCCTGGCACCGTCGATGGGGTGTCTCTGACGGCGTTGCGCGAGGCCGGTGTCAACCGTCTCAGTTTGGGTGTGCAGTCGGCGCACGATGACGAACTGCAATTGCTTGGTCGCATCCATACATGGAATGAGGCTGTAGACGCAGTGCAAGCGGCTCGTCAGGCCGGCTTTGACAACCTTAGTCTCGATCTGATGTATGGTCTCCCCGGACAAACGCTCGCGGGTTGGCAAGTAACGCTTGAGCGCACACTGACACTCGAGCCGGAGCACCTCTCACTTTACGCGCTCACGGTGGAGCCGGAGACGGTGCTGGCGCACGCCATCGCAGCGGGCAAGCTGCCGTTGCCGGATCCAGACCTGGCGGCTGACATGTACGAGTGGGCGTCCGAGGCGTTGTGCGCGGCGGGCTTCTGGCAGTACGAGATCTCGAACTGGGCGCGTGGTCTTCATCCTGCGGCAGCGGCATGGGAAAAGCCACCCGGCGGCCGCACCGAGGGGATTGGGCCGTGGGTAAGCCGCCACAATCTCGCCTACTGGCGCACTGAGCCGTGGCTTGGCCTGGGAGCAGGGGCCTATTCCTGGTTGGACGGACGGCGTTGGAGCAATGTGCGCCATCCCGAGGCCTACATTGAAGCGAGTCGGGCCGGGCAATGGCCGGAAGTGGATGCGGAAGTCATTCCGCCGCAGTTGGCGCGTGCGGAAATGCTGATGATGGGCCTGCGTCTGGCGGAAGGTGTGGCCAATGTGGATTTCCGGGCACGGTTTGGGGTGGACCTCGGCGAAATTTACGGCGCGACTATAGCCCGTTTGGCAGAAACCGGATTGGTACTGTGGGACGGGCAGTGCTTGCGGCTCAGTCCATCGGCGCGGCTGTTGGGGAACCAGGTCTTCGGCGCGTTTTTGCCGTAACCTTACCGCCGGCAGCGTGGGCAGGGGCCGAGCGGGGTAGCGGTTAACCGCCGTTGCTTTCGTTGGGCCGGGCCACGTTGCGAATTTCTCGTACCAGGGAGCGTGTATCCAACGTCTTTAGCAGATAGCGCGCTGCTCCCATTTGCCGCACTTGATCCTCTTCACGGCTGTCGGGATAAGAGGTCAGCACAATCACGGCGGTGTCGGGGATCAGTTGGCGCAGCGTCGCCAGTGTTTCCAACCCTTCTGGCGCTTTGGTCTCCATCAGGATGACGTCAGGCGCTAATACCCGCGCCTCTTGGACAGCCTCGGCGTATCGTCCCAGACTCCCAACGATCTCCAGACCGACGGCAGTTTGCAGGCGTTTCTCTAGCGCTTCCCTTACCAGACTATGACTGTCGATGATGAGCAATTTGACCATAGGCTATAGTATAGCGCGAGATTGTCCAGAGCAAAGTGCTATACATCCTCAGTCTGTGCTGATAGATGACGCCCCAGGGCTTATCATTCTCGTCACAGTTCCCTATTTTTGCTTCGAGCGGATCGCCAGATCCGCGTCTTATGCGCTCAAAACGGGGAACTGGCATTCCCCTCGGCGCAAAAAGGATAAGACCCTGGATGACGCCCCTCCACTCGTTGACTTTGTATCAAAATCGTTTACAATAAGCCCCTGTAACATCAGCGTCACCGCGACGGCCTCCAGGCCGTCTTTGTTTGTCAAAAAATAACTGGCGCATGCGCCAATGTGTACTTGGGGAGGATTTACAGACGATGAAAGAATACACAACGCCGATGATTCGCAACATTGCCTTGATCGGTCACAGCGGTTCCGGTAAGACGACCTGGACCGAGGCGGTGTTGTTTGCCAGCAAAGCCACCAATCGCCGCGGCAAGGTTGAAGACGGTACAACCGTTACCGACTTTGATGACGAAGAGGTGCGCCGGGGAATTTCGTTGAACCTGGGACTTGCCCCGGTGGAATGGAAAGGCTATAAGTTGAATATCATCGATACGCCGGGGTATACGGATTTTGTGGGCGAAGTACGTAGCGCGTTGCGTGTGGCCGACACGGCCATGGTTTTCGTCGATGCCGCTGCCGGCGTTGAAGTGGGCACCGAGCTGACCTGGGCGTATGCTGAAGAGGAACATCTGCCGAAAGTCGTGCTGGTCAACAAAATGGACCGGGAAAACGCCAATTTCGACAAGACGCTGGCTTCGCTTTCCGAGAGTTTTGACGCGCAGTTCTTGCCTGTGATGTTGCCAATCGGCGCGCAAGCCGACTTCAAGGGCGTTGTCAACGTTCTGGAGAAGCAGGCTTACCTCGGTGCGGCTTGTACGCCCGCGCCCATTCCCGGCGATCTGGTGGAGCGGGTGGAGGAATTACATACCCGCATCGTTGAAGCGGCGGTTGAGGCTGATGAAGCCTTGATGGAGAAATATTTCGCCGATGAACCTCTGACGGCGGAGGAAATCTCGAACGGCCTGCGCAAGGTCATCACCGAGGGGGCTTATGTGCCGGTACTGGTGAACTCCGTCGGGAGCGAGACTGTGGGCTTGAACGTGGTTGTCGATCTGTTGGTGCAACTTGTGCCTTCGCCCGCCGATCGTCCGTTCACGGCCGAAGGGCCGAACGGCGAGGAAACCTTTGCGGTCAGTGACACCTCACCGTTTACGTTGCTGGTCTTCAAGACGACGGCGGACCCCTATGTGGGCAAGCTCACCTACTTCCGCGTTTACGGTGGGATTGTCAATTCTGGCGACACGGTCTACAACACTCGTGCGGGCGTTGAGGAGCGTCTGGGGCAGACGTACGTGATGCGCGGCAAGGAGCAAATCCCTATGGAGCGGCTGCATGCCGGCGACCTGGGCGGCGCGGCTAAGATGAGTGAGGCGCTGACCGGCGATACCTTGTGCACCAGAGAGCGCGCGCTGCGGATGCGCGGGCCGCTGTTCCCAACCCCCCTGTTCAGTGTGGCGATCTCGCCCAAAACCAAAGGTGACACTGCTAAGATGGGGCCAACGCTGACCCGCATCTCTGAGGAAGACCCCACCTTGCAATGGCGGCAGGACCCGACCACACGGGAAACCATCCTTGCCGGTATGGGCGATGCGCATGTCGATACGGCGATCCGTCGTATCCAGGGGCGCTTTGGTGTGGGCCTGGAAGTGAGTGTCCCCAAGGTTCCCTATAAGGAGACCATCACGGCGACGAATACCTCGCAGTATCGTCACAAGAAGCAGAGCGGTGGCGCCGGGCAATTCGCCGAAGTCCACATGCGCGTGGAGCCGCTCGAACGGGATGCCGGTTTCCAATATGAATGGGAAGTCTTTGGTGGGCGCATTTCCAGCTCCTTCAAACCCTCGATCGAGAAAGGGATCAAATCCGTGATGACGCAAGGTGTGCTTGCCGGTTATCCGATCGTCGATGTGTTTGTCGCCGTGACGGATGGGAAGGAGCACCCGGTGGACTCCAAGGACATCGCCTTCCAGATTGCCGGGCGCGAAGGCTTCAAGCAAGCGTTCCTGGGCGCCAAGCCGGTGCTCTTGGAGCCGATTTACAATTTCGTGATCACAGTGCCGGACGAGTTCGCGGGCGCGGTCATGTCGGACCTCAACACTCGGCGCGCGCGTGTGCAGGGGATGGAGCAATCGGGGAAGAAGGCCGTGATTACGGCGCTGGCGCCGCTGGCGGAAATGTTGCAGTATGCGACCAACTTGCGGGCCATTACCCAAGGGCGTGGTGTCTATTCGATGGAGCTATCGCATTACGACATCGTGCCGACGCATCTGGCTCAGCAGATCATTGAGCAGGCGAAGATCGAGCACGAAGAGTAGAAAAACGCTTTACAGGCACACAAACGGGCCGGAGAAACTCTCCGGCCCGTTTTCTTATAAAAACAGGCGGGGATCGTTGATCTCCCGCCTGCTTATTGTACTCTCGAAGGCTGACTCAGGCTTCTTCGGCTGCCGGGCGACGGCGGATCACTTCAACTTCCGCCTGTTCTGTTACGGCTTCGGCCTCTTCCTTTTCTTCTTCCGCGTAGATCACCTGAGCGACGAACTCGTGCGGGGCATTGAGAATTTTTACGCCAGGGGGCGGAACAATGTCCCCGACTGTGATCGATTGTCCAATTTCAGTCAATACACTGACATCGACTTCGATGGAAGGCACCAGGGCCGTGGGCAGGGCTTCGATTTCCAGTTCGTTGAGGAGGTGGAGCAGGATGCCACCGAAATTTTTCACTGCTGGGGACTCGCCGGTCAGGACAACCGAGACAGGCACGCGTACGACCTCTTTGAGGTTCAGCGCCTGCAGGTCCAGGTGGATCACATTGCGCTTGAGGGTATGATACTGCACATCGCGGAAAATAGCCAGGTAAGGATCGCGGGTACCTTCGACGTAGACTTGTACGGTCGAACTCGTACCGGCCTGGCTGACGGCTTTCTCAACTTCGCGGCTGTTGAACTGCACGGCGATAGGCTCAATCCCATGTCCATAAATAATCCCCGGAACGACGTCTTCCCGCCGCAACGCTTTAACTTGTTTCCCTCCCACAATGTTGCGAGGGGTCGCGCGTAATGATAATGTCTCCATTTGTGTATCCTCCATCCTGCTTTCTGTATGCCTGGGTCAAATAAATGGGCCGCGAAAGCGCGGCCCATACGTCAGGCAGGTGGTATTGTAACGCAAACCGATGCTTTGTCAAACCTTGTTTTTTCTGACGAATAACAGATCATTGGGTAGTTGTTTCTCCATTTGCGTCATTGTGTACCACGATAAAGCCATCGCGCCGATCTGGAAGATGAACAGCAGCCAATCCCAATTTCCGGCAGCATTTTTAAGGTTGGGCAGGAGCATCATTAGCCGGACGACGATATTGATACCCTGGACGAAGATCAGCGAGCTGCGGCCGGCTACTGCAGTCAGCCAGCCGTTGTTCATCGCAATGAGGGCCAGGGCTAAGAGCATGAACAGCGCCGGCGGCAATACGGCTACTTGTGGCGCTTGCCGGAAGAAGGCCGGCGGGTAAAGCACCACGGCAACAACTTGTAATACCAACAGAACGATCAACTGTGTGCGTTGGTTGGGCATCATTGACTCCTTGAATAAAGACTTGAGCTTATGCACTGTATTATATTTGACATTACGGTAACGTCAAATTTGACACTTGACTTGTTTCCGGTACAATGAGGGAAGTCGTGTGGGGAGTGGCGTATAGCCTTCTCACCGGCTAGACTCAGCCAGGAGGTGACATGGACAAAGTACTGTACACAAAGGGTGGTATTGGTCACTAGGCACGTTTTTGCAATTTAATCTATACTCAGCAGGAGGGGTAAAATGCGTTCCCGTATTTTTGTGATGTTAGCTTTGGTAGTCTCAATGTTGGCCTTGTCCGCATGTGGCGGTGGCGGTGGGACGATCAAGATCGCCATCCTCGCGCCCTTGAGCGGTGATGTAGCAACCTTTGGGCAGTCCACCCGCGATGGTGTTCTGTTGGCCATCGAGGAATGGAATGCCAAGGGTGGGATCGACGGCAAGAAGATCGAATACGTCGTCGAAGACAGCCAGTGTAATGCGGAAGCCGCGGTCAGCGCTGCTAACAAGGTCATTGACCAGGACGGCGTCAAGTTCATCATCGGTGAGGTGTGCTCCAGCGCCTCGATCCCCGTTTCTGAAATTGCTACGGCCAAGCAAGTTTTCCAGATCAGCCCTACTTCGACCAACCCCGCTGTGACGGTAGGCGAGAGTGGTACCAAGCCTACCATCTTCCGCGCATGCTTCATCGATCCCTTCCAGGGTAAGGTGGGCGCCAAGTTCGCGTTGGAGAAACTGGGGGCCAAGACCGCCGCGGTCTTCCTTGATCAGGGCAATGACTACGTGCGTGGCCTCGCCGAGGTCTTTATCTCTGAGTTTGAGGCAGGCGGCGGTAAGGTTGTCGTCAAGGAAACCTACACCGGCGACGACTCGGACTTCTCCGCGATTTTGACCAAGGTCAAGGATGCGAATCCCGATGTGCTTTACCTGCCGGATTACTACTCCACCGTCAACCTGATCGCTGCACAGGCGAAGGAAAAGGGCATTACCGCTGTGATGTTGGGTGGTGATGGTTGGGACTCCGCGGACCTGGATCGTACAGCGGTGGATGGCGGCTATTTCACCAACCACTTCTCCGATCAGGACACACGCCCCATCGTCCAGGACTTCGTGAAGAAGTACTCGGCCAAGTACGGTGCTGCGCCTGACGCGCTGGCGGCGTTGGCCTACGATGCGGCGAATATCCTCTTCCAGGGCATTGACAAGGCCGGCAAGGCCGATCCTGTCGCCGTGGCGAAGACGCTCGAAACCGGGACGTTTGAGGTGGTTTCCGGCAATGTTTCTTACGACGCCAACCACAATCCGGTGAAGGCGGCCGTGGTCCTCCAGGTCAAGGGCGGCGCGGTCAACTATATCGATACGGTTGCACCCTAGGGACATAGTTCCCTCGGCATAGTTACTTCAAGAGGGGCCGGGGCATGGGTTATTTGCCCCGGCTTCTCCTTTTTCAGGAGGTCAAGATGGCGCAGACGTTTACAAGGCCTACGCAGCTTAAGGGGATGACGCAGCGGCGTAACGGTATGCTGCTCAACCGCTTTAGCCAGGGTGTATTCGTGCTTTTGGGCTTACTCGTGGTGTATGTCCTGGGGCGCGCGTTTTCGCAAAACCCCAAAGTTTTCGTGGAACAGGTGCTCAACGGCCTGCAATTAGGATTTATCTACGCCCTTATTGCCTTGGGCTATACTATGGTCTATGGCATTGTGAAGCTGATCAACTTTGCCCATGGTGATGTGTTTATGTTTGGGGCTTTCACCAGCTTTTACGCGGTCGCTACCTTGCAACTGCATCGCTGGCCGGCATGGCTCTTTCCCGACATGGCGGAAGGTGCGGTGATGCTGATTGGTACGGTTACCGTTATTCTGATGTCCATGCTCTTTTCCGCGACGTTGGCGGTGGTCATTGAGCGGTTTGCCTATAAACCTTTGCGTAGTAAACCCCGTATTGCCGCCCTGATCACGGCCATCGGCGTTTCTTTTTTCGTAGAATATTTTGGCGCCTTGCCATTTGCTTTTACCAATAACTATATCACCTATCCGCGTCCTTTCGAAGTCCGCGTGTACAGCGGCGGGATGATCTCTCCGACATTGATTGTCGGCGCATGGCTGCTGTTCGTGATTTTCCTGTTGGTTCTGGGTTGGCTTACATGGGCTGCGCGCCACGGGAATGTTCAGGCTCAAACATGGAAACGCCATCCTTTGCTTCAGTTTGGCCTGCTATTTTTCGGCTTCATGGCGGTCGTCCTCACGCTTACCGGGGTTAGAATTATGACCGGTGGTCGCGTGTGGGACCTGTCGGTCTCGAATGTGATGTTGGTCATTATGGGCGCTTCGATTCTCTTGCAGGTGCTGCTGCAATACGTGGTCAGCCACACGCGAATCGGGAAGGCGATGCGCGCTGCTGCGTATGACAAAGCAGTAGCGCGGTTGATGGGGATCAATGTGGATGGCGTTATCACTGCGACGTTTGCCCTGGGGGGTGGTTTGGCCGGCGCAGCCGGCGTGTTGTACGCTACAGCGTTCAAGCAGGTACATCACTTGATGGGCATCATTCCGGGTTTGAAGGCGTTTGTGGCGGCGGTGGTCGGCGGGATCGGCAGCATTCCGGGGGCCTTTGTCGGTTCGCTGATTATGGGACAGACAGAGGTGCTGGCTGCCGGATTCATTTCGACGCCGATGCGGGATGCAGTGGCGTTCTCCCTGTTGATTGTGGTGCTGTTGGTGTGGCCCCAGGGCCTCTTCGGTGAGCCACCGGCGGAAAAGGTATAGGAGGCAGATTATGCGTCAACGAATGAAACCAAGTGTGACGTTTTTCGCCGTGGGGTTGGTGATCTTTGTGGTCATTCAGGTCTTGCTCAGCGTAGGCCTGCTGAACAACTACTGGCGTGGTATTATTTTTTGGGGTGCAGCCATTTCGATGGTGGCGCTCGGCTTGAACCTGATCTACGGGTTTAACGGGCAGTTCTCGCTGGGGCAGTATGGCTTTTACGCAATCGGCGCGTACACATCTGCGGACATCACGTATCGTTGGGTACGCGGGGATCCTTCGGCCCTGGTGGTGGTGCTGGTCGGCGCGTTGTTGACCCTGGCCTTCTACGCCCTGTTGGCGGTTTTCCTGCGCCGTTTCTATGGCGTGACGGTGATGGCGCGTTTTACATTGTACGTCCTGGTCACGGTCCTGGCTTTTGCCATTGCGGTGACGGTCGGCGTGCCGTTGCTGGGCCCGCTGTTCTCCACAGTGCTGGGGGCGCTGCCTGCTGTGGTCTCCCAACAGATTGTCTTTCTGTTTGCGCTGCTTGGCGGCGCGAGTCTGGCCGGGATTGCCAGCTTTTTGTTCGGCATCCCTGTGCTGGAGCTAGGTTCGGACTATTTCGGCATTGCGACGCTGGGTTTTACGATCATCATCAAAGTGCTGCTGGACAACACCGATACCCTCTTGCCCTTCCCCGAAATGAAAGGCGCGCGCGGGATGATCGGCATCCCGCAATGGACGACCTGGCCCTGGGTCTTCGGCTCGTTACTCCTGGTGATTCTGGTGATGCGCAACGTGCTTCATTCGAGCGTGGGGCGCGCGATTGTCTCTGTGCGCGAGGATGAGCGGGCGGCGGAACTGGTCGGCATCGATGTGGCGACGACAAAGGTGCTGGCGTTTGTACTCGGCAGCGTCTTTGCCGGACTGGCGGGCGGCATTCGAGCGCACGACCTGGCTTTCCTGCACCCGCAGTCGTTCAACTTCATTCAGTCGTTCAACCCGCTGATTATCGTCGTCTTTGGTGGGCTGAGTAGCATGACCGGCACCGTCGTCACCGGCTTCTTCTGGATTTTCCTGCTCGAAGGTGTGCTGCGACTGTACTTGCCGCAAGGCTTTGAGACATGGCGGATGGTCGTCTATCCGTTAGTCCTGTTGATTATGATGTTGTTGCGACCTGAAGGCCTGTTCGGGCGGTATGAAATCCCGTTCTTGCGCCGGGTTCTGCCGCCTTTGCCGGTGAAAGCCGAACCCGCAGCCGAATCCGCGCAGGAGGTGAGCGCATGAACGGACGCCCGGAAGGTCTTTCGCCAGAAGTGGAAGCGCGGCCTATTGTACTGGAAATGGCCGGCGTGACGCATTTCTTTGGCAACCTGCGCGCTGTGTATAACTTTGACCTTGTTTTACGCCACGGGGAACTGGTCGGCTTGATCGGCCCAAACGGCGCCGGCAAGACGACGATCTTCAACCTCATCACCGGCGTTTATCAGGCGACACAAGGCAGCATCCACTACAAGGATGCCAATTTGTTGGGGTTGCCTTCGCATGAAATTGTGCAAATGGGGATTGCCCGCACGTTCCAGAACATTCGTCTGTTTGCCAACCTGACCGTGCTGGACAATGTGCGCATCGCGTATCACCCGCACGCGGGTTATGGCCTGGTGGATTCGGTGTTGCACACGAAACGCTTCCGCGAGAAGGAAGCCGAGATGGCGGAACAGGCCCAGGAATTCCTGGAAATCTTCGGCCTGGGCGAGCGGCGCAACGACATCGCGGGCAGCCTGCCTTATGGCTTGCAGCGCCGTCTTGAAATCGCACGCGCGTTGGCGGCTTACCCACGGCTGCTGCTCCTGGATGAACCGGCCGCCGGGATGAACCCACAGGAAATCGATGAATTGATGGACTTGATTCACTTCATCCGTGACCGCTTTGACCTGACGATTTTGTTGGTCGAACACCGCATGCGCCTGGTGATGAACATCTGCGAGTGGATCACGGTGATGGACTTTGGCGAGATCATCGCGCGCGGGTTGCCTGTCGATGTGCGCAATGACCCGCACGTGGTTGAAGCTTATCTGGGCCGGCAGGCTGTCGATATTCGATAGGGGGCGACGATGGCGCTTTTGGAAGTTAAAGACCTGTATGTATCTTATGGCGCAATTCGCGCTTTGCACGGTGTTTCTTTTCATGTGGATCGCGGTGAAGTGGTGACGCTCATCGGGGCGAACGGCGCGGGCAAATCAACAACGCTGCGCACGATTTCGGGTTTGCAGCCTGCCGACAGTGGGGCGATCATCTATGACGGCGTGGACATCACCCGTACACCCGCGAGCGATATCGTTCCGCTGGGAATCGTTCAGGTGCCGGAGGGCCGGCGCATCTTCGCGCCTCTCACCGTGCGTGAGAACCTGGAAATGGGCGCATTCACGCGCAAAGACAAGCGCGAGATTGCCGAAAGCATGGAGCACGTCTTTCAGCTCTTCCCGCGCTTGAAGGAGCGTGTGGAGCAAACCGGCGGTACCCTCTCCGGCGGTGAGCAGCAAATGTTGGCCGTCGCGCGCGCGTTGATGGCGAAACCTAAACTTCTGCTGATGGATGAGCCTTCGATGGGGCTGGCCCCAATCCTGGTAGAGGAAATCTTCGACATCATTCAAGAAATCAACCGTGAAGGCGTGACCGTGTTGTTGGTCGAGCAGAATGCGCACATGGCGCTTTCCATCGCCAACCGCGGGTATGTGCTGGAGACCGGCGCGATCGAGTTGGAAGGCGAGGCGCAAGTGCTGGCTAACAATCCGCGCGTGCGTGAGGCTTATCTGGGTGGAGGGTAGTCGCTGGCGGTCAGTTTTCAGCAAGCAGCAAGGAAACCGGGGTTGTCTGGCAACTCCGGTTTTATTTGTGCCGTGACTTTGAGGTATACTATAGGGACCATGTGGATATCGAGATGGCTGCGTTCAAGGTTTGGAAAGACACTGCGGCGCACGGGACGGGTCTTCGCCTGTCTTGCCCTGTTGCTGTGGGCGCCCGCTTGCGCCCATCAGGATAAGGTGGGGAGTGAAGCGATTGTGGTGGCGGTCATTGCTCCCTTCAGCGGCGATTTTGAACCGTGGGGCGCCGCTGTGCGCAACGGGGTGATCCTGGCCGCCGATGGGTGGAATCAGCAGGGCGGCGTGTTGGGCCGGCCTGTGCAGGTGCTCCTGAAAGATGGGCGCTGCGATTATAACGTAGCGCGCCAGGTGACAACGGAAGCCATCAAAGAAGGCGCGCAGTTCATTATTGGCGAAGTTTGTAGCGTTGCCTCAGAGGGCGTGGCTCAGGTCACGACCGACATGAAGGTGTTGCAGATTGCGCCTACTTCTGTGGATCCAGAAACCACGCTGAAAAACGACGGCAACGTGCGCCCGCTGGTGTTTCGCGTCCCCTTTCTCGATGTCGACCAGGGGATTGTCGCTGCACACCTTGCGCTGGAAACACTCCAGGCCGATACCGCTGCTGTTCTTTACGCTGAAAACAGTGAGTATGGCCTCACACTCGCCGATGCATTCGAGAAAACGTTCACCGATGGCGACGGCGAGATCCTGGTTCGCAAAACGTACAATCAGGATGCGGAAGAGTATTTCGATGTTCTGTCGGAAGTGCGCGATGCCAACCCTGACATTTTGTATCTTCCCGGTTATTTCAACGTGATGAACCGCCTGGTCGCGCAGGCGCGCCGGTTTGGCATGTTTCAGACGATCATCGGCAGCGACGGCTGGGACTCCCCAGACCTGGATTTCGCCGTGACGGATGGCAGTTACTTTACCACGCATTACTTTTCCGGCGAGCCGCGCCCCGAAGTGAAGGCCTGGACGCAGCTCTACACCGCCCGTCACCAAGTCGAACCCGATGCTGTGGCGACATTAAGCTACGACGCGGTGAATATCCTCTTCGCGGCTGTCACCGCTGCCGGCACGCTGGAACCTTTCGCCGTGGCCGATGTCCTAGAAACGGCAACCTTTGAGGCAGTCTCCGGGCAATTGACCTTCGATAAGTATCACAATCCAACCAAGGGCGTCCTCGTGGTGCGTGTCTTCAATGGCCGCGTCATTTACGTTGATCGGTTGATGCCATAGTTCTTCGTGTTTGTGTTTTCTCTCAATTGTGTTATGATTTGCTCTTGCAACTGATTGCAACTGCAAGGAGACGCAATAATGTCCTGTGAAGAACTGTTGCTTGCGCGTCTTCGCGCGCGTGGATTGCGCCTCACCCCCCAGCGTGAACTGGTGCTGGCGGCGCTCCATCACCTCGAAGGGGCTGCGACGGCGGAGGAAATCTATGCGCGCGTCCATGCGGTCAGCGCCAGCGTGGACATCTCCACGGTCTACCGGACGCTGGAACTGTTCCAGGAGTTTCAACTGGTCTCCAGCTTTGATCCCGGCGACGGCAAACGCCGCTATGAGCATCTGGGTGTAGAAGCGCCGCACCATCATCTTGTCTGTCGGGTGTGCGGCCAGGTGATCCCGATCTCGCATGGGGATGTGCGCCCGCTGGCCGCATATCTTGCGGAGACCTACGGCTTTGTCGTCGATGAGGGCGACTTGACCATTTCCGGTCTGTGCGCCCCTTGCCACGCCGCGCAAACTAACGCCGCCGTGCCTTCCGACTCAATGACTCCTGACTATCAGACTCAACAGGTCGAAACTTAAGCTTGCGCCAGACTACCAGACTAACGACTATTTAACTAAAAGGAGGGTTTCTATGTTATTTTCACCGCTTCCGATGCACATCCCTGATGGTTTTCTTTCTGTGGGTGTCTCGCTCGTGTTGTGGGCGGTCGCCATCGTCGTCGTAGGGTACGCGCTCAAGCGCGTCAACGCGGATGTAGGCGAGCGGCAAGTGCCGTTGATGGGCGTGCTCGCGGCCTGTATCTTCGCCGGGCAGATGCTCAACTTCTCGGTGACGGGCGGCACGTCGGGGCATCTGATGGGGGCGGCCATTGCTACGATCCTGCTAGGGCCGTGGGCGGGGATTGTGGTGCTGACGTGCGTGGTGGGCGTGCAGGCGCTCATCTTCCAGGACGGCGGCCTGCTGGCCCTGGGCGCGAACATCGTCAATATGGGCATCATCGGCGTGGCAGTCGCGTATTTCGCACATCGCACGCTGCAAAAACTGCTTGGCAAATGGTCGGGCGGCCTGTTCGTCAGCGGTTTTATCTCCGGGTGGCTTTCGATTGTGGTGGCCGCGGCGGCCTGCGCTTTGCAACTGGCGCTCTCCGGCGCGTCGCCGGCCAACATCGCGGTACCGGCGATGGTGGGCATCCACGCGCTGATCGGTGTTGGTGAAGGGCTGATCACGGCGGGGGCGCTGGCTTTCTTGAAGGTCGCACGTCGAGATCTGGTAGAAGTGCCGCAGGCGCAGTTTGTGGGTGGAAAGGCGGTGTGGGTTGGCGGATTGGTGATCGCTGTGGCCCTGGCGATCTTCTCGCCGTTGGCTTCCGCGCATCCCGATGGGCTGGAGTGGGTGGCCGAACAGCGCGGTTTCCTCGATCTGGCCCGTGACCCGCTCTACGAGATTATTCCCGATTACGTGTTGCCCGGCATCTCGAACGAGAAGCTGGCTACCATCTTTGCCGGCGTTATCGGTGCGCTGATCGTTTTCGCGGCGGCGGCCGGCGTGGCTTACGCGCGGTCTAAGCGCGCGCGCGGCAGCAGCGCATAGGTGGCACAGTTCTATTTCCTCGATCCTTATCAGCCTCGCGCCAGCGTTGTCCATCGTTGTGATCCCCGAGTCAAGGTGACGCTGGCGCTGGCTTTTATCCTTACGGTTGCGCTGACGCCCTCCGGTGCATGGCCGATCTACTTCTTACTCTTTGCATTGGCGCTGGCGGTCGTGATCCTCTCCGAGTTGGGTGTGAGCCGAGTTTACAGGCGCGCGCTCATTGCGCTTCCCTTTGCACTGGCGGCTTTGCCGATGTTGTTCTCGGTTGCCGGAACCTCGCTGCTGAACCTGAACCTGGGGCTGCTGTCCCTGACGGTGACACGAGAAGGGGTGGCGCGTTTTATGAGCGTCGTCGTCAAATCGTGGCTTTCGGTGCAGATGGCCGTCCTGCTCGTGGGCTGTACGCCTTTCCCGGCGTTGTTGGCGGCATTGCGCGCGCTCAAAGTTCCCCGACTGCTCGTGGCGATTGTCGGACTGATGTGGCGCTATCTCTTCGTGTTGGTCGATGAGGCGCTGCGTCTGTTGCGAGCGCGGGAATCGCGCAGTGCGCATCCGCCCGAGCCAACAGGGCGCAGGGTGGGGGGCAGCCTCGTCTGGCGGGCGCGCGTCGCCGGTGGGATGGTGGGGAATCTGTTCCTGCGCGCTTTCGACCGCGCCGACCGCATCTACGCGGCGATGCTTTCCCGCGGTTACGATGGCGAAACGCGCACCCTGCCCATGCCACCGCTTCACGCGCGCGAGTGGGCTGTGCTGACGGCGGGATTGTGCGTGCTGGTGCTACTGATGGTGAGTGGATTGTTGTTTGTCCATTAATCACCACGAACCTACACTGTTGATTCCTACAGTAGACGCGGATCGCATTTCCCATTAAGATATGTATACTGCAACTTCGCGTGTTGCGCGACGTAAATACAGAGAGCACGAGATTGCAGCCCTGTCTGCTGGCACGTACGATTCGTGAAAACCGATACGGAGAAAGCTATGACCGATGCTGATTACGTAGTCCGTTGTGAAAACATCCACAAATCCTTCCTCATGGGAAAAGAAGCCGTCCAGGCGCTGCGCGGTGTCTCATTGGACGTGCGGCGTGGCGAAATCGTCTGCCTCATGGGGCCGAGCGGCTCAGGCAAGACAACGCTGCTCAACATCCTCGGCGGTCTTGAAGAACCGAGCCGCGGTCATGTGATTGTGGATGGCGAGAACGTTGTTTCGCTGTCGGAGGATCGCCTCTCGGAACTGCGGCTCGTCAAGATGGGCTTCGTTTTCCAGAACTACAACCTGCTGGCGAACTTCACGGCGCAGGAGAACGTCGAAGTGCCGATGGCGCTGGCGGGTGTGCCCAAACGCGCACGTCGTCGTAAAGCCGCGCTGCTCCTGGAGAGCGTCGGCCTTTCTGACCGGGCGCAGCACTATCCGAGCGAGCTTTCCGGCGGGCAGCAGCAGCGCGTCGCCATTGCCCGTGCCCTCGCTAACGATCCCCCGATCCTCATCGGCGACGAAATCACCGGCGATCTGGACTCCGTGACCGGCTTCGAAGTGATGGAAATCGTTGCCCGTCTCAACCGCGAGCAGGGCACGACCGTCATCTACGTGACCCACGACCCGCGTATGGCGAAGTTTGCCACACGGCTGATTCAACTGCGGGACGGAGTGATCGTGGAGGATTGAAGATTTGTTGATTGGAGATTGGGAGATTTCTCATTTTGGGGAGGTTGAAGATGGATAGTGAGGAATTGAAGGCGCGGACGAAGGCGTTTGCGGTTCGGGTGGTCAAGATGACCGAGGCGCTGCCGCCAACACGCGCGGCGGATATGGTGGCGCGACAGTTGCTGCGTTCGGCGACATCTGTCGCAGCTAACTACCGCGCGGCATGTCGAGCGCGTTCGCATCGGGAGTTCGTTGCGAAGATCGGGGTCGTCACAGAAGAAGCCGACGAATCTTTGTACTGGCTTGAGATCCTGGTTGAGGCTGAAGTCATGCCTGAAGCCAAACTTAAGAACTTGATTCAAGAAGCTAACGAGCTGACTGCTATCTTCACCGCTTCTAGCTATACTGCTCGTCAAAATCGTGATACTCCAGCGCCCTCCAGGTCTCAAGTTGCCACATCTCCAATCAACAAATCTACAATCAACAAATCTACAATCAACCAATCCTAAATCATCATGATTTCTCGTTACGTCCTCAAGAGTTTCTCCCGCCACAAAGCGCGCACGATTATCCTGGTATTGGCGCTTTTGGTCGTGACGGCGATGCTGGTGACGCTCAACAACGGCGTGGATTCGCTGCAACGCCAGGTCGTGGAGATCGTCGAGCGTGAGGCCGGTGAGCACGACATCGATATCACCCGCGCGCAGACCAGCCCGAATCAGTACATCGACATTGCAAAAGTCAGCGCTGTTCTGCGCGCGGCGCACCCGCAGGTTTGGGCGGTCTATCCACGTTTCCACGCGACGGTGGAGCTGCGCGTCGGTGGGCAGGTGGGCAATGCCTCGTTGGTGGCGCGCGTACCTGAAGATGATCTGGGTCAGGTAACGATACAAGAAGGCGCTTATGACCTGGAAGGTGACAAGATTGTGCTCCTGCGCGTCACGGCGGATACCTACGGTCTCAAAGTCGGCGACAGTGTGGATGTGAGTTACATTTTGCCGATGTCGCGCCTCGTTGGATACGAACAGCCTGCCGACAGTAGCATGACCCGCGTGACGCGCCGCTTTACCGTCAGCGGCATCGCGCTGGCGACCGGATTGGGGAGCGACGGACAGAACGGCATCCTGGCAAGTGTGGCAACGGTCCAGGATTGGCTTGACGTGCCGGGTCGAGCCGAACGCCTGGTCGTGGTGTTGGATGATGCCGTTTACGGCTCCGTCAGCACTCAGGCCTCCCTCTTTCGCGTGCGGCGCATCGCCGAACGTCTGTATGACGCACTCGGTGACGACGCGGACACCTACGCTTTCTCCATTGCCAAAGCCGAATCGCTCGATATGAGCGACGTCGCTTTCGCAGTGATGCGCTCGGTCAGCACGGTCTATGGCTTTTTGGTGATGGGCGTGGTGGGGCTGCTGCTCTACTCGATTATCAATACCAACGTCGAAGAGCGGCGGCGCGACCTGGCTTTCCTGCGTATCCTGGGCGCGAAGCGCCGACACCTTTTGGGATTGGTCTTCATCGAAGTGGCTTTCATCGGCCTGTTTGGGGTGGGGCTGGGGATTATCGCCGGGCAAATTTTTAGCATGACCGTCGTTGCGCCGGTGGCGAATTACCTTATCACCAGCACCGGCATGACGGGCGATGAGTTGGGGATCGACTTTCGGATGACTATCACCGTCGCGGCGATGCTGCGTGCGGGCATCACTGCGGCTATTGTGCTGGCGTTGTCAGCGATCGCGCCGGCCCGTAAAGCGGCAAACACCAAGATCCGCTATGCCATCAACCCCGGCTCTGCCGACAACATCCAGATCGAAGACCTGAACAAGCTCCGCTCGCGCAAATTTGATGGGCGCATCGTCATCGCGGGCGTTGTTTTAACGATTATGTGGGGCCTGATTTTCATCGGCTCTAACTGGCTTTTCGTGCAGGGGAATGAGTCCGTCATCGGTGTCTTTATGTTTACCGGTCTGGCGCTGCTCATCATCGGCGTCAGTTTGCTCTTCTACGCATTGACCATTCCCTTCGAGCGCCTTCTGCTTCTCATCAGCGATATGATTGTGCCGCGCCTGACTTTCTTTGCCGGGCCGAACTTGCTGCGGGCCAAACAGCGCAATACCATCATCTCGTTGATGGTCGTCTTTAGCGCCACGCTGCCTACTTTTTTAGGGACGATGACTGCGCTTGAGCAGCAGAACTTTGACATTCAGGCGCGCTTCAACTCCGGGGCGCCGGTCACGGCGAGTGTCTCACGCTGGATGTGGTCGTTCTTCGCCTCCGAAGAGGACAATCTGTTGCCGAGTGTGCTTGACGATTTTCGGAATGTACCTGGGATCGCTGAAGCGGTTGGTATTACGGCGGCCTATAACGCCAATGTGACCAACAAAGTTACATTGCGTTCAACGTCGGTGCAGGTGCAAGGCTTGACCGGCTCCCTTGATGGCATCGTGTATACCGATCTCACGGAATATGCCGCAGGTGGATCGGAGATGTTCGAGGCGATTTTCCGTGAACCGGATACGATCATCTTGGGAGCGGGGTACGCGGAGTATATGGATGTTGGTGTGGGCGATGTGATCAAAGTTCAGGGCAAGGGCAAAGATCATACTGTGCCGATGCGCGTCGTCGGCTTGATCGAGCGGCTGCCCGGTTTCAGAGCCTTTTCGCGTAATGAGAACGATATCCGTTGGGGGCAAGTCCCGGCGTTTGTCTCTCTGGACACGTATTTGCGGCTGACCAACGATCCGACGGTACAAAACATCTGTGTGACAGGTGTGTGCGTCGCTGCCGAGCGCGAGAGGCCGGTCATTGCACGCATTCTGTCTACCACCGATCCGAGTGCAATTGAGGCTGAGGTCATCACCGCCTTGCGCGAATTTTTCTCCGCGTATCCCTCCGTTTGGGTCCAGTCCACCGCCGAGATGATTCGCATGACGGAACAGTCTATGCGTACCACCCGAGTGTTAATGCTGATTATGACGGTGCTCTCGTTTATCACCAGCATCTTCGGTGTCTTTGCCGTCGTTTACGTGGCGGTATACGTGCGGCGCTTGGAGATCGGGATGCTCAAGGCCATCGGTATGCGCAAGCAGAAACTGGTGGGCGTGTTCGCGTTGGAAGCGGTGATGATGACGGTCAGCGCCTCGTTGGCGGGTGTGGTTGCCGGGACGCTATTGGGCTATGTTTTCTATGTGACCAACAACACGATGAGCAACATGCCCACGCAGCCGACATTCGATTGGCTGACAACCGGCGCGATCCTCGTCATGGTCATCCTGGCGAGTGTCATCAGTGCGATGTTCGCCGCCCGCAATACCGTCCGTCGCAAAGTCACGCAAATCTTGCGAGAAGCGTGGTAAGATTGGCGATTTGGTGATTGGAGATTGATTGATTTCTTACTCCATACTCCTTATCTTGGAGGTTCCATGAAAATGTCGGTTAGATTTCTTTGGCTTGTGGCGACTGTGATGCTTGTGTCGGGATGTAACCGTGTGGTAGAGGTGCCGGTGACGGCGGTCACGGTGGAGGCCGAGTCGACGGTTGTGCCGACGCCTTTGCCCGCGGTCCCGGCCGGGAAACTCGTCGCGGCGGATGGGCGGTTGGCATCGCCGTTTCCGAGCCTGGCGTTGGGCTTCGGCGGTGGGGTGAGCGGCGAGGTCATCAGCATCACGGTGCGGGCAGGGGATGTGGTGAAAGCCGGCGCCATCCTGGCGCGTTTGGATGACACCGACTTACGGCTTGCCGTGGAAAAGGCGCAACTGACGCTTGACCGTGCTCGCCTCGACCAGGAGCGCGCGGAATTGCAGTGGGAACAGGATGTTGCCGATGCGCAGCAATCCCTGGAAGCAGCGCAACGCGCGTTGGAGATAGCGCGCCTGCAATATTCGAATACCACAGTCGAGGAAGCCCGCACTGCTGTAGAACGCTGGCGGGAGGCCGAAGCTGACGCCAAGCGCGCCTATGAGACCCCGCTCTATGGCGATTACACGCCCGATGACATCAAGGAAAGCAATTACAAGGCCTGGCAGAACGCCATCCGTGAGCGCGAGTTTGCCGAGATGCGGTTGCGGGATGCGATCAACGCGCGCAGCATCCGCGCTTTGGACATCGAAGCCCGCGAGCAGGACGTGGCGCAAGCCGAACGCAAACTCGGCAAGCTTCAGGAGGGGATTGCCCCCAGCTACGCTCGGGCTGTCGAAGACGCCGAGCGCGAGCTGGCGAGGGCGCAGGCAGCACTCGAAAACGCCGTGTTGGTTGCGCCCTGGAGTGCCATCATCCTGTCGGTCGACGTCGCGCCTAAGGCCACCATTGGCGCAGGCACGCCGGTGATGACACTGCTCAACATCGAGGACGGCTTGCGCTTCATCTCGGAGAATCTTAGCGAGCAACACGTCGCCGCCCTGCGCCCGGGCCAGCGCGCGACCATCACCCTGCGCGCTTATCCGGAGACACCGCTTGACGGCACGGTCGAAGCCATCATCCCCCAGACCACGGTGGCGCAAACCACCGACGCCCGCTTCACCGTTCACCTGCGACTTGCGCCTACCGATCTCTCCCTATTGCCGGGACTGACAGGTCGTGCAGAGATTATCACCGGGAAGTAGTTTCTCTCTTGGGACGCAGATTCTCACAGATTCAGTAGATCGAAGATTCATGCGGATTTTTCTTATCAGCGCAAATCAGCGGGAATCTGCGTTCCCTGATGTTGCTGGTTGTTTGTCCTCTCGTTTCGCTGCCGTATCCGTTGATAATCCTCCAGGTCTACATACGCCTGCACCGTCCCGTTTTGTACCGCCCATACCCCTGTCGCAAACTGCTTGATGAAGTAGCGGTCGTGTACCACCGCCAGCACTGTGCCCTCGAAGGCGGTCATCGCCTGCTCGAAGCTGGCGCGGCTGGGAATGTCCAGGTGATTGATCGGCTCGTCGAGCAGCAGACAGTTGCAGCCGCCGGCGACCAGCCGCGCGAGTACAAGGCGCGCGCGTTCCCCGTAGCTCAGGTTGCGCACGGGCGTGAAGACGTCGTCCCCGGCAAAGAGGAAGTAGTGCAGGAACGAGCGCACGTCTGTGTCGGACATCGTCGCTGTCTGGCGTAGCGTATCAAACGGCGTGCTATTGGGATCGAGATTCTCCTGCTCTTGCGCGTAGTAACCGAGCTTGACGTTCGCCCCCAGGCGGATGTCGCCGGCCAGGGGTTCGATCTGTCCGGCGATGGCGCGCAGCAGCGTCGTCTTGCCGCAGCCGTTCGGCCCGATGAGCGCCACGCGCTCGCCCTGGCGCAGCACCTGATTCACATTGCTGAGCAGTGGGACGCCATTATAGCCTACGGCCACATCCCGTAGCTGTAACACATCCTGTCCGCTGGCCGGCGTATCCACGAATTCGAGTTTCATCCGCCAGGTGGACGCCGGCTTTTCCACCCGCTCCTCGCTCTCCTGGTAACGCTCAAGCCGTTTCTCGCGGGAAATCGCTTTCCTGGCGACTTTTTTCGCGTAGCGACGGGTGGTGGGATCGCCGGGTGTGGTGGTCAATTCAACGCTCAGTGCTTGCATCTTTGTGCGGTGGATGTCGGCTTGCAGGCGGCGAATTTCGGCCTGTTCGTCGCGCCACTGCGCCCACTGCTTCTCGCGCTGGCGCGTCCACGCTGCGATGTAGTCCGAGTAATTGCCGGTGTACGCCGTAAGCGTGTGTGTGCGTGGATCGAGGTCGAGAATCTGGGTGACGATGTTGTCGAGAAACGTGCGGTCGTGCGAAACGATGAGCGCCGCCCCCCGATACTCCCGCAGCCAGCCTTCGAGCCATTCCAACGCGCTAATGTCCAGGTGGTTCGTCGGTTCGTCGAGCAGAAGCACCTGCGGCTTCTGGATAAGCAGCCGTGCCAGACCGAGTCGCGTTTTCTGCCCGCCGCTGAGATGGCTCACGGGTGTGTCGAGCGGGACATCGTCCAGGCCCAGCCCGGCGAGGATGGCTTTGACGACGTGTTCTGGCGTTTGCTGCGCGGCCAGCGCCTCCAGTTCGGCCAACGCTTCGCCGTAAGCATCCAGCAGCCGTGCCTGCTCTGCGTCTTCGGCGGTAGCGAGTGCGTCTGCCAACATTCCCACGCGCTCCTCAAGACTTTCCAGCGCGATCTGTTCGGCGCGCAGGATGTGATCCAGTGTGGCCTCCTCATCATAGCTGAGACCTTGTTCCAGATAACCTACGCGCAGATCGGGTGGATCGCGTTGTACAGAACCGCTGTCTGCCGTCTCCTGCCCGGTGATGATGCGCAGCAGCGTCGTCTTTCCGCAGCCGTTCGGCCCGATGAGGCCCACGCGCTCACCGGGATTGAGCGTGAACGAGACGCCATCCAAAACAAGGGCGTCACCGTAGTGTTTTGTGATATTCGATA
>JAIOAS010000007.1 GCA_019873725.1 Chloroflexota bacterium
ACTGTGTCAGTCTGAGATCTCCGACCTGAATATCCTGTACGCCAAGATCGGTGAAGCATACGAAATCGCCGCCCGCCGCCTGACCACCTCCGAAGCCGCCGCCGCCCTGGGCGTCACCCGCCGCACCATCCAGCGCGCGATCCGCGTCGGCACGTTGCCCGCCACGAGGCAGGGCCGGGACTGGTTCGTGTCCAGCGCGGCCATTGAGGGCTACCGCGCCAACCACCTGCGGCGCTACGGACGCAAAAGCAAGGCGAGATAGCGCTGCCTCGCCATTACAAGGCCCGGTTCATCGCCGGGCTTTTTGTTGCCCGCCGCCTGCTACGGCTCCTCAAACAGCAGTATGTCGAGAATATTCATCATGTACTCCGCAGACACGATGATCCCCGCCATCTTTTGTCGCCAGCGAACCAGCTCGGCGCGGGAGAAGATGATCGGGTCGGGAATGGGCGTCGGCTCTTCCGGTTCGGTCGGTTCCACATTCGGGATCGGCGCGGGATCGGCCAGGGTCGCCGCCTTGAGCGCGGTCAGGAAGGCTCCCGCGTCGGACACGTCGAAGTCTTGCCACACGTCGCCGCGCCCCCAGGCGTAGATGCACGCGGCGCGCACGCCTGCCGGGGCGTAGACCTCGTTCCACCCCTTGACCAGCGCCGCCGCGTAGGCTTCGTCGAGCAGGCCCCTCTCGCGCTGGCTGCCCTTCCATCCCGGCAGGTCGTAGCCGTACTCGCCAAGAATGATCTGCGGGCGGGCGATCCCCGCCGCGTCCGCCGCCGCATTCGCGTTGCGGACCTGGCCGATGCACCATTCCTGCCCGTGTTCAAGGAAGTACTCATGCAGCAGCAGGTAGTGCCGACTGCCCGCCAGTTTGCGCAGCACAGGCAGCAGCGGCCCGTACCAGTCGCCCGCGTCCGGGTGACAGACGGAGAAGCCCAGCACGGCGACGGTTGCACCCACCTCGTTTGCCACGTCGAGGGCGGCCAGCGTTTGTTCCGCCAACTTCTCGACAAACTCCGTCGGTTCGTTACCCAACTGGTACACGAGGCGCAAGTCACCGCCCGCCGCGTCAAACGCCTTACGGAAGTAGGCCGCCAGGGGCGTACCGTAATCAGCGTGCAGGTTGCCGCCGTCCGGCATGTGGCGGTAGATGACCAGCGCTTCCGGGAAGGTGTCCTTCAGCCAGCGCGCCCGGCCCGCGTCGAAGGCGACGAAGGCCGAGGGTCGGTAACTTTGCAGCAGCGGCGTCAAGTCGCCGCCCAAATCGTTGAAGCCGAAGCGAGTAGCCATACTTGCCCCCTATTCTATGGTGTAGAAGTCGTCACGGTTGACCTGAACTACGCGCAGCCGCTCCAACGGCAGGTTGGAGAGCGCGTAGAAGTCCAACACGCCGCGCCAGCGTCCGGCGTCGATTCCGCCGCTGGCGTTCAAAAACTCCTGGGCGTTGATCCCGAACTGCGATCCGGTGTCACCAATCCAAATGCCGAACTCCTGCATAGCGTGGGCCACGACCGCGCCGCCCGTGCCCAGCGGTAGTGCGTCGATTTCTGCGTCGGTCATGTCCAACACGAGGCGGCTACCCATCGGCAGGCAGCCTGACGCGCAGTAGCCATCACTCGCCCGTGCAGGCCACGTCGCAGTACTGCTGACCACCTGACCGGGTAGGATTCCGGCAATGCTATGTTCAATGCGCCCGGCGCGTACTTCGTCAAATAGGATCAACCCTGGCAGGTAGTGCCAGCTAGAGGCCCGGCCTGCCCATTGCCCGCCGTCGTATAAAGTCAGCCCATCGCCCGTCGCGCTGATGGGTGTCCAAGCAAACGCGCCATATCCGGCGGTGCAAGACGTGGTACTCTGGCAGATCAGCCGCCAGAACGACCACGACAGTTGATTGCCCGCGTCGATGAAGACCGCCTTCCCGTCGCCGTCTGGGGACGCGCCGCGCCAGTCTGCCGGGAACGGCACGTTCTCACAGTAGCCGCCCTCGTCGCCGCATACCCGCCGTGTTACGCTGTTCGGGCCAATCTCGTAGATCGGGACGCTCCACGCACTGTCCACACCGTCAATCACGATGTCGATGTACGGTTCGTTGACCACCCGCGCCATCCACGCCGCGCTGTTCTGGTGTGTCACCGCGCCAGCGGCGGGCGCATTCCAGATGCTTTGTGGATGGAAGTAACGCGGCGTCGGCTCGCCTCCCGTCGCAGTTGCGCTCGGCGTGCGCGTCACCGTTGCCGTCGCCGTCGCGCTGGGCGTGCGAGACGGCGTGCGGGTGTTCGTCGCCGTCCGGGTCGGTGACGGCGTGCGGGTTGCTGTCGCCGTGTGTGTTGCCGTCGCGCTGGCGGTCGGGCTGGCCGTCGCCGTGTCACTGGCCGTCGCGGTCAGCGTTGCCGACGCGGTAGCCGTCGCCGTGTCGGTTGCAGGCGGCAGGGAGGGCGTGGCGGTGACGGGCACGCACGCGGTCAGCAGCAGCAGGACAAGGTAGCGCATAGGTGTTCGTCGCCTTTCACGCGCCCGCGTGAGTACCCGGCGGCGGGCACAGGGAGGGGGAACCGCCGCCGGGTCGAGGTGTGTCTAATTCTTGACGACGCCCTTGTCACTGCCGGGCCAGTTCGTCACGAGGTGCGCGCCGTAGTTTGTGATGGTTGCCAGCACGCCGAGGCCGAGGCTGTACCAAAGGTCGAACGAAATCGGCTCGCTCGGTGCCGTCAGCAAATGGTTGATGATGATGGCGATGGCGCCTGCCGCAAAACTGGCGACGATCATCACCATACGCTTTTGAGCGGGCTTCAAGGCAGCAGCACCACTCTGGAACGCTGGCAAGCATTCACCGAGGAAACTTGCCAGGAACGCCAGCGCCGCTGCGATGAATTCGGGCGTGATCACGGTCTGTGCAAAGTCGGTCATGTTCCTGCTCCTTGTGCTGAAGTGCACTCTGTGATTGGTCTTGCAGAACTTTTCTCCTGTCGATGTCAGTGGCATTAACCCAGCGGCTAAGCCACCAGCGTGCCAGAGACTTCTCTCGAAGTGAGACCATTGTCCTCTCCTTACGCCTGTTTGGACCTGTCCGGGCCGCCGGGGGCACCGAGCGGTCCAGACAGGCGCAAGAAGTCAGACTCCCGCTGCTGGCGCGGACAGCAGCGCCTCGATGGTCTCCAAAACAGTGCGCGCGCGTGCTTGCGCGTCCTCATCATGTTTGGTCAACAACGCCGCCAGATTTTCATAGACCTGATCCATACGCTCCTGGATCGCGGCATCTGCCGCTGCTGATGCGGTGAAATGTGCACGCACATCTGCCCGGAGCGCATCTTGCCCGGCGGCGACTTCGTTCAACTTGGACGTCATTGCAGCAGCGGCCACCTGCATCGCGCGTCGGCTTTCTATGCTTGCAGTCACGCTTTCGCGGATGACATCCGCCAGTGCATCGCTGCTGGCGGTGTTCTTGTTGATCGTGTCTGCCAGCACGCCAAGCACCTGCTCAGCGGTCTGCGCCGCGTTCCGGCGCGCCTCATCCCGGTCGCGCGCCAGGCGCTTCAACTCTTCGCGCAACTCGTCGTTCGCCTCACGCAGCGAGTCAATGGCACTGTTTGTGGCTGCAATGCGGCTATCTTGGTCCTGTCGTTTGCGTGTGGTCAGCCAGCCCCACACTGCCGTGAACGCAGTGCCAAGCAGACCGACAATCGCAACAGCTACCGTTCCTTCCATCGTGTGCCCCCTTAATTTATTGCTACCTTTTATACTCTAAAACAGCGCAGGTTGCCAACTATACACCAGCACTGTCAACAACAGCGATACAATGACGAACAAAGCTAAGATGACGAACTGACGGTAGAATTCCGTTTGCTTCTGCATCATCTGCTCCCCTGGTTTCCCTGCAATCGCGGAAAGGCATAATTGCGTAGCGCAATAACCATACGTATCAGTGCCCGTAACTCTGTGTTCATGGCCGCCAACACCGAATTGGCTTGAGCAAGATTAGCCACAGGTAGCAAGGACCCGATGTTGGTGTCATGCCAGGACAAGGCCTGTGCCTCAGTCCAAGACGCCCACTGAGGAATATTGGCTGCCTGTGCAGCAGCACCATTCATCACCTGACTGGCGTAGTCTACTGGATCATGTTGCGCCAACAGTGTTGCCACCGTGTCTAGCTGTTGCGACGTCGGCTGCTCCACAAAGTCCACTGCAACCTGTCCTTGCCCGGTGCTTACCATGTCCACAACGCCCTCGATGTTCAACCCTGCACCAAGAAGTTGCAGGTGGAACTTGACCGCGTTGAATGCTGGCAGTGAGGTCTGGAAAACTTGTCGCACGCTCATCCCAGGACGAACCCTTTCAGCTGATACTGGTTGAAGTATGACCCCGCCGGACCGCCTGCCTCGGTGACTGCCAGGAAGTGATAGCCCGCTGCCATCGTTACCGCGCCGCTGCCGCCCCCGGCGGTGTACTGCGTGTTAAAGTTCATGCCCCAGCCGAACTGGCTTTCGATCAGTGTACCCTTGTCCATGCTGATCCCGATTGTCATACTTTGTCCCGCCGCGCCCGCGTATCCTGTGCACGCGATTGAACCATAGACCGCCGCATCGAGCGCCTGCACAAAGTCGATATAATGCGTCGTGGAGTTATTCCACCAGCGATATGTGGTGCCGGTGTAAGTATGTCCAGTTGCGTCGTTGCGGTAAAATGGCCGCATCTCTCGGTTCCAGATGTTTGTACAGAAACGGTGCAGCAGGCTGTCTTCACACTGCCCGCTGCTCCCCGTCGTGCGGATCGCCCCCCACAATCTGCGCCCCGCAGCGCCAGATTGAACCCAAATCCCATCTTGAAGCACCGGAAGCACAGAGCGTGCGTTGAGATACCCTGTATTCGCCGTGTACGTCCCGTTACCTGTGCTACCAACAAGCTCGAACGTGTTCGTCGTAACATTTGCCACGACCCACGTCCCATTCGCCGCCGTGTTCCCCCGGGCCCCCTGGATGTACACCGTGTCGCCATTGCTCAAACCGTGCCCGGCGGCGGTAATAACAATCGGTGTAGCGTTTGTCGCTCCGGTGATCGCCAGCCCGCTGTTCCGCCAAGCCACCAAGTCAAACGCCAGCGAGCCGCCAGAGTCGTAGATGTACACATCGTAGTTCGTGTTCGTGGTGGCCGGGATCGCCACGCTCGCTTCGGCGTAGGCCGCATCTTGCCAGGCCGAACCATCGTAGAAACTGACGCGATTGCCTCGATACGGCGTCCAGTAGAGCGTGGTTGCTCCGGTTATGTCCAGGCTCGGTAGCGCATTGCCGGATTGTAGCGTCAGTCGTCCACACGAAAGCACCCCCGCCGAGCCGCCGACCGCACCTGCCAAAAAGTTGGCGCGCGTTTGCTTGCGCGTGGCGGATGCAGAAACGTCGTAGATCGCAATGTAGTCCGCATCGTCGGCAGTGCTTTCAGCCGTCAGGTCGTTTACATCCAGGTTGAACGTGCGATCCGCCGACAAGTCGCCGCCGCCGCTCAGCCCCTCACCCGCTGTCAATGTGCGGCTCGTCGGTACACCGCCACCGACAGTAGCGTTAATCATCTGTCGCGCGTCGAGGAAGCTATCCGCGTCGGTGATACGAGTCTGCGCATCCGCCAGCCGCCAGAACCACACCGGGAGCGCGCCGCTCGTTGCCCCATCGACGCATTCCTGTACGTCTTCCTCAATCGTTAGAGGGTCGGCAATCGCCTTCGGCGTCGAGGCGCTGATTTCAATACTCTCAGTTGACGTGTTGAGGAACAGCCCCGCCAGGCAGTGCAGCCCCGCCGCTGGGATGTATGCAGCCAAGCTGACACGCTCGCCGGGGAAAAGATGCGCCACGCCGTCGGTATCGACCCAGAAATATGAGAGCACCCACACGTCTGTGCTATCCGTCTCTGGCGTACTGACAGCGCCAGAGAGCAATGTCACGATGCGCGACTGACTGGTGTAGCCATGCAAGCGTGCATCGGCAGCGTTTGCCAGCAGTGGATTACGACCCTGCTCCACCTGCGCTGCGAAGTCGATGCTGACAACGGCAAGTACGCCATCATCATCATAGCCGACTTTGACCGCCAAGCCAGGCTCGACTGGCGTGTTCGTTCGCATCCGCGCCAAGACTGGCGCGCTGTACTCGCCAGGCGAAACTGGGTAGCGCACACGCACATAACCAAGTCTGCCGGGCTCGTAGATGATGCCATTGGCGTCACCCAGCACGGCGCTTCGCCAGTCTTGCCCGGTCACGCGCAGAAAGCGTCGGCGTAACTGCTCGAAACTCATCCGTACACCTCACACCCAATCACCGGGTCCGACGACGGCCAGGGCTTGTGAATGATGGTAGCCCCGAAGTTTGGACTGTACGCCGGGCCGTCAGCCCCGTCCGCAATGAATAGTTGCAGCGCGGCGCGGTCTGAACGGCGCATCCGTACCGACCATGCATCATTTGCCAGGGCGCCCCTGTCTGTCCAGGATGATCCACCATTGGCCGTCGTGAGCAGGTGCACCACTCCTGAAACCGTCGCCAGCAGCGCAATTTTGCTACTGTTAGCATAAGGTATCGCAGCTGCCTCAGGTCCAACCGGAAGTGCATCTACACCGCTGATGGTCGGCGTGATGGCCGTCTTCCCGGCGTCCGTCACGCGATACAACGTTTCCCCGCTGCCATCTATGTCTGATGTGCCTAGCAGGTATTCCGGCGTCGCTTCGCTCGTGTTCTTGGTTGCCGCGCCGAAGTCGCGCAGCGGGATTAGCAGCAACGCCGGGTCTGCGCCACTCAAGTCTCCATTCGTCTCGTCACTGTACGCTCCGCCTATCGCTGCCGTGCGAACTTGCTCCGATGCGGCAGCCAGGATAACATCCCCGACCCGGATCGTATCGGCTGCCCCTGGCGCTGTCGGTGATGTCCCGACCACAACCTCTGCACCCCACGTTGTCCCAAAGTCCGTCGAGGTCCGTGTACGTGCTTCGCCCGCAAACGGGTCGGACCCAGTACCTTCAACCACAACGCGGTTAATGTATGAGTAGTTGCTGCCGTACTCAGGCGCGTCCACTTCAACGCCGATACGTGTGGTCGTGTCGTCATAGCTCACATCCGCGTAACCCTCAAGCGGATCATATCCAGGCGACGTGCGGGTGCAATTAACCAGGTCTACATACGCATTGCGGAACACGAGGTAAAAGCGGATAGAGGTCAGACCGCCGTAAACATAGATGCGCGTGATTGTAGACCCCGGCGACAGCGTAAATGCGCGCTCGATGATAGTCACTTGCTCCCTTTCTACATGAACGTCGGTCCACCGGTTCCCGGACCAGACGGCGCACTCCCCCCAAACGGGGCGTACCTGTGGTTCCCAGCCCTGCTGCCCATACGCAAAGTCGAACTCTTGCGACCAGTTCCCGGTATACACTTCGCTGCTCCGGTAGATGGTTAACTCCCCCTCTGACGAGGAAAGGCGCAACAGATCGTACTCGCCAATGGCAGCAGCCCCCGCTGTCCACTCCGGCGGGTTAGCAAACACGTTGTCTGTGCGGTAGACGACACTCTCATCTGCAGCAGCGTCATAGACAAGGCAGTACGCCCGCGTCATGTTTACATCCGTCGGATCAAACTGCGCGCTCTTTATCTCCACTCCGGTTGCCGGAGTAATATCCCTGTAGGTCGGCGCAGCAGACAGGAAGTTCAGCGATAACCACAGCGCGCTGTCCGTCCAAACCAAGACGGTGTTGCCGTTGCGACTCGCAACCGTCACCGACGCGGTAGGTTGACTGTCCCCAATCGCTGGAACCGTCGGCAACGTGATCTCAGGCAACTCTGGAAACGCCGGAAAGGGAGCAAATGGCGGAATGGCAGAAAGTTGATCAGAAATCTCTACCGGGTCTGGATATGTGACCGTTTGACCCGACGGCGCGGCAGCAGGCAGGTGCTCGAATACACCCTGCACTTCCTTTGTCCCCGCGTCGTTGTCATGCCAATGACGGATGCTGGTCAGCAGCCACAACCGTGTGTCATCTAGCGTGATGTCACGCACGTTCGTGTCCCCGGTCAGCGTCCAGGTGTGCACTGCCGCACGCGATGGGATCAGGATGTGATAACCCGCCGGGAATTGGATGGTCAGGCGGTCATGCGGATTCTCAGCGTCGAGTGCCTGTCCGCAACGGAAGTTTAACTCAGCTTGCGCGTCTGCATCGGTCTGGTTGCGTCTGAGTACCTGACTACGCAGCGCACTCTTAGCTTCTGCGCTGCCTACCTGCACCCCCGGCGCTAACGAGAGGAACGGCGTTACTGCGTCGGTCAGTGTGTTGTAGCAGCCGCCGTCTGCCTCTACCGCCCCGATCAATTGCGCATGGCCGTGTTCCAGTTCTAAGTCAATCAGGTCGCTTTCCTGCCAGTCCGCAATGACGGTGGCTGCCGCTCGCGCAGCGTCCGAGCCGAAACGCAAGTTGCGTGCCAGCAGGCTACGTCCATCCGGCGCGAATTCTAGGCTCGCATTAATATGCGCCCCCAACGCATTGACCGCTCCCAGCAGCGAGCCATCCTCGGTGCCCAGCAATGGCTGTTGGAAGTCGTCAGTTACATCATCTGAACTCAGGCTGTGGACGGTCAGAAACGTAGAATGCGTGTCCAGCAAGTGCGCGACAGCGCGCCAAATAGTCAATGTTTCAAGCTCATCCCAAACAGCCGGAGACGATGTGTTGCGCAATGCCAGCGGTGCAGCGTCTAGCCGCGCCAACTGCGCCGTCGGTCCCTCGATCTCGAAGCTCACTTGAGCGGTGTAGGCCAGTTCTGAGTCGCTACGCCCCTGATTGACTTCTTTACGCAAGCGACCGACGAACTCAATCGCCCACGTCTCAAGTAGCCCACCCGCATTCCCCGCCTCGATGTCGCCATAGAACTCCCGCGACCAGATAACACAGAGCGTTTGATCCAGAACTTCCTCAACGCCCGTGAAAGCCTCGACCGATGCCGACCATCCCGCATCTACATCGCCGACGATCTCAGCTCCGGTAAATCCGAGCGCGGGCGGATGCGCCTCATCATGCGCAGCTACAAAGAAGTGGAAGGTTTGCGCCGTACCTACGCTGTCTGTGACTGTCAGGTGGACCCAGCGTTGCTCGTCTGTCGCCGGAAATGTCACCGTGATGTTTTGTGTGTTTGTCCCACCAACTATGATCGTGCCGTCAGCCACATCCCAGGCCCAGGTGAAGGTCGCACTGGCATCCGGGTTCGTGGCCTGCGCCGACGGCGCAAGAGAGAGCGTCAGGACATTCGTGGTCGGATCAACCCATCCGGCATAAGCGGTTTTCAAGTTATAAATCAGCGGGCGCGGCGCGTGATACGCTTCATCCCAGTCCTTGTAATAACCCGCGTCAGTATCGCGCGCGGCCTTTACATGGACCGCATAATCGTCTAGCACCCAAACATAATCGCCAACTTCGATGCCTGCACTCGTCGCATTGATATAGAGTGTGTTACCAGACGGTTGTGCACGGACATACCCGCGAAAGAACGCAGCGCGCTCGTTATCCTCATGTGCAATCAGCACAGTTTGTCCGACGCGCACACCAGTCCACGTGCTCTCTGCACACGTGATTTGTGCAAACGACGCCGTTGACGGAACCGCCGTGACGGTGGTCTCAACCAGGCGAACATTGGGGCACAGCGATAAGTATTGCTCCCCGGCGTAGTTGCTGCGCAGGCTTGCCAAGTTGCCCACCGTCAACGCAGACATAAGCCCAGTCATGAGATAGCCACCATCCGAATGAAGCGTACCCGATAGTTCTCAATGCGTCCCAACTGTTCATCGCCATCTGATGGTTGTGGTAATACCATCGTGGCGTTGTAGTTGCTATAACTTCCCCCCGCCGTCAACCGCGTCCGCACCGTCACTTGTCCTGTCCATCCGCCTGCGCAGTACGTATTGCGCAGGTACTCACGCTGCGCGAACGTCAGCCAAGAGAAGGTCCAGATAAGCGTCGGAAAGCCAACAAAGGTACAGGTGCCATCGGCTCGGACGATCATTTGCCCTTGTGTGAACCCCGCCCGGATGGTCGGCGCAACGAACGGACGTGTGTCCGTTGTAGGTAGTACCCCTTCGATGGAAACCAGACCTGCTGCATTGTTATGGCCTACGGCCAGTTGGTAGTCTGGATAGAACGTAGCAACCATCACTTCCCCCGTCCCATCACCTGCTGCAAGCGGTAGGCAATCCGCTGGTCAACCACTTTCGCCACCGTGCTTGCGGACGCCCCGGACTGAATGTTGAACGTGTTGTTCATCACAGCTGAACGGCTGTTTGTGATCGCGCTTGACAGAGTGGGTGCTTTCCCTACTGCTGCTCCTATTCCGCTAATAAGTTGGTTAGCCAGCGCTAGATATTGCGCATTGGCTTGCGCCTGGATTGCCAGGCGCTGCTGCTCGGTCTGGTTGAGCAGTGTCAGTTCAGCGATGGCTTCTGCGCGGCGAGCCTCTAACTGCGCTTGCAGCGCAGCCTTCTGCTCTGCAAGCTCTTGCTGATGCGCTGCGCGCGCCTGAGCCAGCGCAGTGCTCTGCTGCCGCTGCGCTTCCATTATCTGCTGGCGATATGCCGACCGCGCGTCGGCCAGGCTCTGCTGATATTGCGCAAGGCGTTCCTGACGTTCGGCAACGAAGGCGGCCTGTCGGTCTGTTTTGGCTTCTTGGAAACTGATCAAACGCTCGTTGCGTTCCGCAAGGTACGACTTCTCGGCCTCGTTGATTTGACGATTCCGGTCCCGGCGCAAGAGGTAAAGCCCCCGGAAATCTGAAGCCAACAGCAACTCGTGTTCACGGTCTGCGCTTTCACGCTGGATACGGAGCAGATCATCTGCGTGCGCGCGCGCCGCGCGCGCCTCTTCGCGCTGGAAGTCAATTTGTGCCTGCAATTCTTCCTGTCGCGCTTTTTGCTCTGCCTTCGCCACGTCGCGCTGCAATGAGGTTGCCAGTTCGCTCTCTTGCTGCTGCAGTCGTTGCAGCGCACGCGCCGCCTCATCAGCCGCCTGCTGTGCGATTTGCGCTTGCTGGTCGGCATAGCGTTTCTCGATCTCAGCCAGGCGTTCGTATCCGGTTGATCTTATGCGCCTCTCATCTTCCGTGTATCGCCGCGCTACTTCGATGATCGCTTCCTTCCGCTCACTGTCGGCCTCTTGCGCATCACGCAGCGCCGCACTGGTTTCACGCAGTTCATCGTTGAGCTTCTGCACATCTGGACTGACACGCCCAAGCCGATTCGCTAGATCATCTAGGTGCCTATTGAGGTCATCCTGTGCGGCAGCAGCTTCCTCTGCCGTTTTTGCGGCATCCGCTTCCGCCGTTTCCCCGGCCATCACCGCCTGCCCATACGCGCTGAACATCTGCAACGCTTCAGCTTGTGCGCGCGCATTCCGTTCCACAGCTGCGGCGTACTCTAGCGCCTGTGGCGCGGCAACGTAGGTGATCGCGCTCATGTCTTGCACGGCGCTTGCAAGCTGTGTGATAGGGGCCGTCGCTACGTCTAGGCCCATAAAAACGTCGCCAAAGACACGTTGTAATTCGCTTCTGAGCAGACTGCCCTGCTGCTCAATGTTCATCGCGGCTTCGGCGGCGTCGCGCCGGGCTTGCTCCATGCGCTGCCTGGCATCCGCGCTGGTTCCACCTTGCGCTAGAAACTCATTGACCGCTTCCATGCGCGCAATGTACTCGCGTGCAGCTTGCGCCTGTTTCTGTAGCTCGGAGCTGACAACCGCTATTGCGGCGGCGGCGGCACCCGCTGCGAGCGCAACCGGACCTAGTGTTGCCAATAGCCCGGCAGCGCCCGCATCCATGCCCGCCAGGGCGGGGATCAATGCCTGCGCTTGTGCGCCAACGCCCGCCAGCTTGGGCGCTAAATCCTCAGCTACGTCGGCAAAGTCAGCCGCGAAACCAAGCGCCTCGGCAGCAGGCCCCACACCAAGCGCCCCGGCCAACTGAGCCAGGCGTCCGGTCGTTCGCCCCAGACTTTCATACTGGTCCGTCGCCGCGCGCGCAGCAGACGCAGCTTGCGCTGTTGCCCGCTGCGCGTCCACAAGGCTATTCTCGACCGTCTGCGCGCTCTGCACAGCGCGGCGCACGCTGGCCTCGTTAACGTCGTATTGCAGTTCAACTTTGATTTCGCGGCTACGCCCCATTGTCGCCTCAACCCTCTGGGTCCGATGCGGTCGCCGGATGATGTTCTAACCAGGCCTCTAGGTATAGCCGATCCATCGTCAGCAGATCACGCCGCCAGTGTTCATCTTGATCTAGCCACCCGCCCGCCCCCGGCAGCGTCCCATGTTCACGCCACACATCCCAGACTTCCAACACGAGCGTCCAGTCGTGGTAGAACCCAAAGTCCCCGGTAGACGCAGGCGGGGGAGCAGCACCGCCATGTGCGATCACGGCGCGATTGACCAGCGTTTTCCAGACCGCCGTCTGCATCGCTACTCTTTTGGGTCCGTGACCGCAACTCCCTCTGGCGTCAACTCCGGCGCGGCATCTGGCGCATTGACCTCGCTGACAGCTTCAAGCCAGGCAGCGATTGCATCGATGCTGCCAACTTCATTCAGCCAGTGCTCAAAGCTCGCGCGCGCCGCCTCTGTATCCACGAACATCCCCGGCGGTTCCCAGTTCATGCCTTCGACCTTCACAGTCTGCGGTACGCAGAGCGTGAAGTAGCGCCAGTACTCCGCAACCGTCGGCCCGACCTTCTCGGATGTGAAGTCGTTGCCGAACCGCTCGACCAGCGCCCGTGCGTAGACATACTGCCGGGCGCTGGCGCGCGATACTGTGACCGTGATCCCCGGCGCAATTTGCTTCGTCAGGGTCGCAGTCATGACAACTCGCTCCGGTCGAACTGATAGATGACCTCAACACGCTCGTTCAGCGCCGGGATAGAGCCACCTGCAAACGTGATCACCTTCCCGGCAACGGTGTAGTCCACACCATACGTCTGCGGAACGCCCTCGACGGTGACATAGATACCGCCTGTCGCCGGGCTGATCGGCGTGTAGGCGCAGTTGAACGTCGCCTGCGCGCCATCGCCTCTGAACGAGTGCAGGTGCATGGCGTTCGGACTGGTGAACTCGACGATGCTGGCTTCCAACTTGCCGTCTGTTGCTTCTTGCAGCGTTTCGCCCCAGATGTGCCGACTCGCCTTGCTGGTGTTGATGTACCAGTTATATGGTTGAAAACTGCGCTGCTCATATGGACTGCCGACTGGCGTCAGGTTCACGTTCAGCGCATACAGTCCGCTGCGTTGCTTGACGCCTTTGTATCCCGCAGCCCAAGACTTGCTCCGGCGTTGGAAGATCATCACCAGATTAGGTGCCTCATTGCCGCTCGTGTCACGCACAACCTGCAAGCCCCCAGCGACCGTGCGCGTCGGCATTCCCGTCGCATACGAGAGCGCGAGAATATCCTTGCTCGCAACCGCCAGAGCACCAGCAGGCAGTTCGGTGCCTTCAAACCGCTCAGTCACCATCGGTATATCATCTCCAAGCGCCGTCAGCACTTCGGGCTGCGGCGAAGACAGGTCCACTGTCTGCGCGCCATCCAGGCGCAGCGCCGGAGAACCATCCTCGTCCCCGGCCACACACACTCCGGTGCCGCCGACGGCGTAGCCATCCTCGTCCAACTGCGAGAAGAAGATCAGGTCGAACCCGCTTTCGATGCTAACATCCCTCACGTCAGCCATGCCGTTCTCCTTTTAGCTCGACCACTTGTCACTTCAAAGTGACAAGTAGCATTCTCACGTTCCATTGCTTTCGATTTGGACGCCGACAGTGAGCGTCCATTGCTTACCGATCATGCGCCCGCCCACGCCGGACTGGTCGAACGTTGTTCGTCCACCATCGGCGGTCAGCGTCGGCAAATCCTCGGTCAAGTAGGTTGGTATCGTTGTGTACCCGACGGTGGTCAGACCACGCACGATTGCGGTCATGATGGCGCTCTCGACGTATGGCGTGATCGTGTTCAGTGTCCCCTCGATCTCACCGTCGTAGCCCTCGGTTGCGTGTCCGGCAACAGCCAGGATGTTGATCACCTGCCGTTTTGTAAACCATTCCTCGGCTTGGTCATAAACATACTGGCCGCCGCCATCGTAGACGCAGAAGTACTTTCCTTCGGCGCGTTCGTCCAGATACGGCAGGGCATCCCATCCCGCAACACCCGCCCTCAGGATTGCCGCCAAACGCGCGCAGAGGTCGTTGAGATAGTCAGCCATGTCTAGCTCCACCACCTGTCGTACACCGACAGCACGTTGCGCAACGAGGTCAAAAGGTCGGGCGGGTAAGTGTACACGCCGTCGTTCAAGATGGAAATGGCCTCAAACGCGCCGCGTCGCGCATAGAGCAGCGCCGCCTGCCGCGCTACTTCCATGCGTACATCGTATGCCCAGTACCACGCCGATACTGCTGTCGTTGCCGCGTGCGCAGCTGCTGCTGTACCATTCTCGCCGCGCCGTACAGCTAGCGTGTTCGCCGTCGTGTTGACCGCCAAGACGCGCATGAATTCGTCATCCACCACGATCAGGTTCCCCGGCGAAAAGCGCGGCGTCTCGCCCTCTGCGCCCGCCCCGTCCACGTCCATGACCGTCAGTGATGTGGCTGAGGCGTTAACATCGGCAGCCAAAATATCAACCGCTGCCCACGCGCCGCTGTAGTCAGGGTGCATTCCCCAATATCCGGTCACGTTGCATTGCATGACGAGATCGTCTGTGCAGGCTACGGTGTACCAAGATGCGCACTGATCTGCCAGACGTAAGCGATTGCAAGGCGCAGTACTGGGCGGCCACAGCGTTACGTCGGCTGTGGGGCTTAAGGAAACCCCATTCACAGATACCGCCGTCAACTCTAGAAGGGGGGCCGGGAGCAGCAAAGTGCGATCCGCACTGCTAACGAACCAGGGTTCGATCAAAATCACCTTCGTGGCTAACACTGGCTCGAAGGGAAACAGCAGACGATCTACGCGCAAAGAAACTTGGCGCACATAGTTGAGCAGCACGCTATCGTTTGCAGTGCTTGCCATCTCGCTCTTGAGTGCGTTCCGCGCGTCATGCAGTGTCGCATAGCTTCTCATGCGAATCGCCTTCCCTTCACCGCCGGGTCAACGATGGAGTACCATCCGTCGATCAAGTTCGATTCCGCGTGCGCCAGCGCGTCGAGCAATATCCTGTCCGGGTCCGGCCAGCGTCCTGCGTGGAACGGCTGCTGGTGTGGCGCATAGACAAATGGCGCTGCGCGCGCATCATTCTCGGCAGAGATTGCGCCGCTTTTGGTCGTTAGATTGACCACAACTTTCCACTTCGCCGCGATCCCCGGCGACTTGCGGCGGTAGGGGATGCCCCCACCAAAGCCGTTCGTCGCAAAGAACGCGCGCCGCTGGCGCTCCGTCTTCCAGGGGAACTGGCCGCGCGGGAAATGCGGCGGGGGCGGCGTATAGCGCAGCGCGTCCAGGTCGCGTTCTAAATCCCCCTTGACGGTTCGTTCGACAAACAGCCGCACTGTGCGCGGCGCATCCTGCGCTGCGTCGCGCAGCGCCGCCAGGATATCCGCGTCAACTGCCAGACTTGCGCGGTACATTGCGCTGCCCCTTCTGCGTTCGGCGCGGCTCAGGCTCCTCAGGCAACTCTCCGGCGTCGTATTTTGCCTTCAATGCCTGGTAGCCATCCCAATCGTCGATGTCTCCAGTGCCGTCTTCGATGTATGTGAAGTATGGGTCGCCAGTGTGACGCAGCTCAAAATGCTGGTTGTTCGGCATACCATAAAGGCTGCGATATAGCGACCATAGCCGTCCGGCTGTTGGATCGTCTGGGTGCGCCCCGGCATAACCGTATGGCACATACAGCGCATACATGTCTCCGGGGACAAAGCGGACAGCGAATATTTCAGATGCCGTGCCGTACAGATGCGGTGTGACGGCAACATCCTGGAAGATCATATCCAGGGCAGCGCCAGTGAAGCACACATCTCCCAGCAGCGCAGCCATTGGTCCATCCCAAAGGTCGCGCGTTTGATGGACGGTCTCCATGAGCCAGCGAGCGTATGTTGGCGCGAAGATTTGAGCCTTGTCTTGAACCGCCTCTTTGATCTCCGGGTGATTCGTCACGACGATAGGCGTGTGACCGCGCCGGACAACCTGACGAATCGTCCGCGCCAGCAATGGTTCACCGCCAAAGTCCGCCAGTTGTTTGGGAAGCTCTCCCGTCCAGCGCGTTTGCTGCCCCGCGCAGAGGATCAGTACTTTCATTTTTGGTTCCCTTCTACGTACACCATCAGGCCTGTCCAGCTTGCCAGCATCAGCGCGGCGGCGCTGAGGGCCAGCACTGCGACAAGGACGGCAAGTGGCGTGTACCATAACAGCAGGCATGTCCCAGCCGTCCAAACCGACAGGCAAAAGATGCATGATGTTAAACCGCCCAGAGGAAGCCGTGCACGCAAGGTCTCGAAAACGCCGAATGGCCCGCGCTCATGGCTGATCATGAATGCCAAGCGCCAGGCAGCCAGGGCAATCACCAGGAAGTCGAAGCCTAAAATCGTCACTCTTTTCTACTCTCTCATGACCAGGGCACAGACCGATCTGGCTCCCAGCGGTGTTGGACGAACCCTGCCCGCCTGTGAACGAAGATCATGTCCGACTGCCGCAAGCTACCATCTGCCCGCCTGTCCATGTCCACGATGTCGTAGATGTAGTACCCCCGACCACACAGGAATTCTACGATTTCGTGCACCAGCGGTGTGCCACGCTGAAATTCGATATAGGACACTTCCGTTTGGATCACAGGCGTGTCTGCCAAGACTTGTACGGCTCCTTGCAATGCGGCTAACTCGCCGCCCTGAATGTCCAGCTTCAATAGGCGCGGCGCGGGCAACTCAAGCTCGCGCACAAGGCGGTTCAAGCTGGTAACGCTGATGCTCTCAGCGGTTCCCCACTCTGCACCCTCAAAGTTACCCAGAAGCGAACTCTGTGGACCGTGCGCATTGAAATGCACATGCTCCTGTGGTTGCAACCCCAAACCGACAGGCATGAAGCGCCAGCCCGCGCTTGTCGCCAGTGCTTCAAGCTCGGCGCGCACAGATAAGAGTGGGTCAAGTAGAAGCACCGGGATGCCCGGAAAGAGCCGTGTTACGCTCTTAGCCCATTGCCCCACGTGAGCGCCGCCGTCAATGATGGAGGCCGGGTAAAAGCCATCTCGCCGCAAGCGACCGAGCGCGTCCATGTAGCTAGCCATGTTCGCTCTCCAGATTTGGTAGCATTTCAAAGATCAACTGCCTGACACGTTCGTCAAAACTATGCTTCTCCAAGATATGCGCCTGTGCCGCCTTCGCAATCTTGCGCCGCGCATCCTCGCGCAGTGGATCAAGCCAGAACTCAATCAGGCCGGGGAGTTCTTCAATGTCATCCCATCCGATGAAGTGGACGCCATCGATAAGTCCAAGACGCTCCTGCATCCCTTTGAAGCGGCGATGTAGGCACAGCGCGCCGCCCGCAACCAGGAGATTGAAAGTCCGATTGCTGCAAAAGCCGTCCAGTTCCGGCCACTCTTGGTCTGCAATAGCCAACTTTGCCGCGCGGTAGAGTTGCCCCTGGCGCTTGAAATCCTGGTAACACACGCCGTCGGGGGTATATTCTGCTGACCATATTCCATAGAGTCCGACGTTTACATTCCGCAGACCGCGCAACACTCTTCCCAGTTTCTCTCGATGCGCGTTGTTGCCGCTGCCCAAGAACACTACGTCATGGTGCGGCATAGCATCATCGGGATCGGCGGTCAGCATGTCAGGCTCATAGCCGATCTGCCAGTAGGCTGCCCTCAGTCCGTGCGCCACGTAATTACGCAGCACTTCTGCGTTGACAACTCCGGTCATGTCCATCACGCGCGCCAGCGACAGCGCGGATGGCGAGAGCATCATGTCTGGATATACATCGCCGATCCAGTTGACGAAGTATGCTGTTGGTACGACCTGCCGAAGGGCTTGAACGAACTCGGCGTCGATGCCCCCCATCGGACCATGCAGCTGGAAAAGAATCAGATGCGGAACGAAGGCCGCGATGGTGTCGAGAAGATGTTGGCGCATACCGGATACGCCACGTCGCTCGGCCTCGTGCAAGTAGTCGTAGACAAGCAAGCGCCCGATCCGAGCCAAAGCCTCATTCATGCCACGCATCTGGGTCTGCTGGTTAAGGTACGCATTGGGATCGGCCTGAATAGGAGCACGGATCGGCAAATGCATCACGCGGAGCTTGGGGGAAGGCGGCGCGAAAGGGAAAAGGGGCGCGTCGGCAACATGCACCCCGTGTGGACGCCACTTGAGGAACATATCCCCATCCGGGTGCCATGATATAGCTTTCTCTCCACTGCGCATGTTAATGCGGCGCAGGTTGTCCGAATATTGCTTATCGAAGATGCGCGCTTGCGGCGTCTTGGCAACCCTGAAGCCCATCTCGGCCAAACGGCAGCCCAGAGCGAAGTCGCCGCCATAGGTCAGCGCGCCGGGCAGTTTCCACCACTGTGCTCTGTCGCCCAACTCGCGCGGCACCATGCACACCTGCGGCATGATAACGTGTACGTTGGGGTCACGCGCCGTGTGGTAGGTTGACACCCGCCAGTCGGTATTCGTTCTCTTCTCCTCGAACGCGATAGCGCCAATACCCGGTGTGTCTTCCAGGGCGGCAAAGGCTGCTGCGATGCTGCCTGGCTGAAACACAATATCGTCATTGGCAAGCACGACGTAACGCCCGCGTGCGGCATATGCGCCATCGTTGAACGCTAAAATCGCGCCATGCAGCCGGGTGTGCTGGATCAGACGAATGTCCGACTGCGTAGCGATCCAAGCCTGTGTGCCGTCCGTGCTGCCGCCATCAACGAGCACAAACTCAACCTTGAGATCGGCCAGGGCTTCGCGCCGCGCCGAGGCAACCATCTCTTGCAATAGCGGCAGGCGATTGTATGTGCCGCTCACAACGCTTATATCAGGACGCGACTCAGCGTCGGTGTACTCCCATCCGCAGCGGCTGCCGCGCAGAACGTCTAACCCAGTGAGTTTGCCGACGGTCTCAGTTGAAAGTGCCGACGCGCCGCGCAATACGACGATCATGCCGTACACGCAGCGCATGTCGAAGAGCGTTTCGTCCAGTAAAGCCCGATCCGTCGGTAGGTTAGCCATGTCCATGACCACGATGTAGTCCAGTGCGGCATCCAGAATGAACGCTTGCTTATACCCCAGATCGCGCAGCGTATAGATGGACTGCAACGTGCGCGCACGGTATTCGTCCGACCACACGCCTGTCGCGGCGGCGCGATTCGGCATGCCGCCATACTCGAAGGCAAGCACAGACGGGAGTAGCTCAGGTGGAAGGTTCGGTAAGGTTGCAATTACATCCGGCTCACTACCTTCAATGTCCAACTTCAAGCATGACAGGTGACGCACATCCTGCTGTTCCAGTAACTTGCACAGGGTTCGCACCTGTACCATCTGTTCGCCGTGTGTGCGCGCGAACCAATCCTGGCGCAGGCTCGCATAGTTGGCGTCCCGCCCCAGGTAAAGAGCGCCTTCGCCTTCCTGTGAGCCAAGCGCGACTTGAATCAGCTGGATGTTATGTTCCGCGCAAACAGCGCTTGCGCGGTCCATAGGTAACGGCTCGATCATCCATGCTGAGTATCCCCATGTGCGAAAGTACTGCGCATAGAAATTGTCTGTCCCGGCCCCAGCCTCTATGCACAAACCCGCGCACTTGGGGTCTACCAGCTTGAGCGCCTCTTGGACGATCACCTTCGTCGTCTGTTCGCAGTCCATTTGTTTTTGGGTTTTTCCTTTTCCGTATGCGCTTGCATCCACGCTGCTTGGGCACGCGCCAGAATTTGGTCGCGCGGCAAGGCTATGCGCGGCATGTCTGGCATTTGGATTTCCGCCTGGGAGCCAATGACCTGGCGGCGCGCCAGCACCTTCTGTCCCAAGACGGCAGCGGCGCCCTCTTGATCCGATACAATCCGCCAATTTTTCTGGTCGGCTTCCACATCTTGCTGGTCCAGACGCACGAGCATTCCGCCGCCAATACGACCGTAGAAACGGCCACTTTTGCGCCCCACGTAGCGATGTGTTCCGCGTGCAATGTAGACAGCCCACACGTCAGCCATCGATACGTCTCCATTTGTCCGGCGACGCTTCCACGTCGCGGGGATCTACCCACATCGGACGATAGTTTCCGCCTCGGTAGACACGCCCGGACACGCGCCCAACCACACGCCCTACGCCCATCCAGAGCGCCTGGGCCAATACGTCGGTTTCCAAGCGTGTACCCGGCGGCACGACAGTCTTGTCAGACCTGCTAATACAACATCCTGGCATAGTAGCTCCTTTGTAACGCTCTATGATGGACCTACGAGTCCGTTCCGCCTCGGCGGTCAACGCAATGGCACCGCCACTGCGCTTGAAGATCGCGCGCGTGCTGCGTTGCCCATCGGCACTGTAGTGCAGCAGGTGTCGCCGCACATGCAATCCCAAGTGGCCGCCTACGTATCTGAGTTTCAGCCACAGGTCCGTGTCCTCAAAGTACGGCAAGCTCTCGTCGAAACCGCCTATCGCGCGCAGCCAGTCCGTGCGCACAAGCGCCGTGATAGTGTGGCCGCGATACTCCGGCAGGCAGTAACAGCAGTCAGAGGCCGTAACCGGGCCGCGCGCAGCGTACCAATCCGGGTACACGTACATGTCCGGGACTGCGCGCGCGGCTTCCAGCAGCGTTGCTACCGCGTCCGGCTCAAGCCAGTCGTCAGCGTCTAGGAACAGCGTGAAAGGCGTCGTCACCTGCGCGAGACCTCTGTTCCGCGCCCATCCCGCGCCGCGTCCGGCGTCATCATGCAGCACGATTGGCGTGCTCGGCTCTGTCTGCGCTTGCACGCTTTGCACCGCACGAGCCGCTAAGTGCCGATGGTATGGCCCGACCGGGATAACTACCGACACGTCTGGCATGATTTTGCCTCCGCCGGGGCGGGGACGATCATCCCCGCCCCGCTCTACACTCCATTAGTGTCAGCGCGCAGCTTCCCAGGCCGATAGGTCGCTGTACGAGTCGCCGCCATTCACATAACCGCTCTCGCCCGGATACGGGCTACGGATGCGTGCGTGCGTGGTGTAGCTGATATTGTCGATGCGTCCCGCCAGGAACGGCGTCTCCAAGATCAGCCTCATGCGCGCGGCGAGGTGGTATTCGCTGCACATCGGCACATGCGCGTTGTCGATCAGGTACATACCGTTGTTGATGACCGCCATGTCGTTCCCCTGGAACCCCGTCCATTCCTTGATGTACGGGTTGTCCATCGGGAAGTATTGCAGGCGGAGCAGCCGCCATCCGTTCCATGACACCGGAACAACGAAGATGCTGGAGGTGAAGGTGTCGGGACCAGTAGGGGTACGCGCGATGCCGTCAGAGAAGTACACCGGGATCTGACGGTTATCCACCAGCAGGTACTGCCCGCTCATCATCGCCAGCTGCTCGCGGCGCTGCGTTTCAGCAGCCTGCATGTTCGCAGTGTTCTGACAACGCATGGTCGCGTAGTTGCAAGCGACCTGGTATGTCAGCATACGGAACAGGTCAGCGCGCATGATGAGCGCCCGCTGATACCCCTGCATCCCCGTCTTCCACGCAAGGTCGTCATGAGCATACACCATATCCATGATGACCTCATCGATAGTACGGCCATCTCCGCCGCCCATCGTGTCGCCGATATCGGCACCGAAGTCTTCCACGATGCTATCGACGGCCTCGCAAGGCGTGTCCGAACCCTCGGAGATGTAGCCCTCTTTGATCAGGAGTTCCAGACCGTCGAACTCGCTAATCCAACCCCACTCGCGGTTTGCTCCCGTCACGGCGTGGTTGCCCTGGATAGCAACGCGCTCCAATGACAGCCGGAATTGGTTGCCGAAGCGATAGAACTCGTACTGCAAAGGGCTGAGCGTGTCAGTCATGCGGAACATGATGTCAGGGACGAACGGGTGATTACTTGGACCCTCGTTCAACACCTGGCGAACAACATCCGCATAGTCATCAACCTGCCCGATCTCTGGAATCGCCTGTAGACCCGTGCGCCCCTTGAAGTTGCCGAACGGCACCGTGATATTGCACCGCTTCAAGTAGCCCGGCATCGGCCCCGGCTCACACCATCCGTCGGCATTTTCATATGCGTCCGGCGCAGTCTGTCCGGTGACGATTGCCAGGCGTTCGTTGACGCGGTTGCTCTTCTCAGCGGTCAGCAGGTCCAGAAACGTGCGAGGCTGCGGCAGCGTTGAGAACATCTGGGGCCGCACGCCGGGATCAGCAAAGATACCGTGATGGCCGGAGCCATCCTGAAGCGGCCCGTGCAGTTGGCTTGGCGTCGGGGTAGTGCTCACCGGATCGTTTTTGGTGATGATGTACCCCAGACTCTTCAGTCGTTCCAGCAGCGTGATCGCATCGTCCGTCGCGCGCGCGTCGCTTCCCGGCGTGGTGTCCGCGTCGGGCATACCGCGCTTCGCTTTCAAGATACGAACTTTCTCCTGCATGTTGCGCATGGTGAATTCTCCTTGCTCATAACGTGGCGTTGGTTACTTCCGTACAGGGATACCCGCCACAACAGTGTAGTCGTCAGCTTGCAGTTTCTTGATCGCGGCCTCAAGCGCCTGCGCGTCTGGCACGCGCGTTTCGGCGGCGTCACTTGCCCGTCGCGCTGGCCCCTCGATGATTCCAGCGAGGCGCTCGACGGTTGCAGTCAATGCCTTCATTTGTCCGGGCAGGTCAGCCTTTTCGAGTTCGACAACCATCTCCATCGTGTTGATAAGTGCGTCTGTCATGTCCGCCTGGTCATCCACCAGTCGGTCGAGGAGATCGGTTAGGCGCTTGTCCGTCTTGGTTTTCTCCTCTTCTCTTTTCTCATCTGGACGCTCTTCTGCCGTTTCTTCCTCGTCGCTGCCAAAGAGCGCCATCTCAATCTCAGCTGTGTCATCCGCCATCAGGTCGGAGATGAACTGCACGACCGTCTCGCGAGCATTCTCCGGCGGCACATCAGCAAGCGCCTCATGCATCGCCAGGATGATGTCAACCAGGTCATCCTGCGTCAACGTCGCTTGCTTCTGCACGCGGTCGGCGCGCACAGTCTGGATCGCCGATGCCAGGAGCGCCTCTAGCTCCGACGCAGTGAGTGCCTTGTGCTGGATCCCAGCAGCATCCAGTTCTTTTTCGGCTTCAGAAACTTGCGCGCGGATTTCGTCCGCCGCTCCGATGCGCCCCAGCAGCCGATCCAAGACGCTGTTGCGCCGCTCAGTCTTCTTGTCCGTCATTGATCACCTCGCTTGAAGTCAAGACATTCGCCGCGAAACAGCGCGGCAAAACGGATGTTTCAAACTTCTCGATTCGGGTAAACGTGTCCTTATGCATATCGCCCGGCCCGGCGCGAAAGCCGTGACTCGCGCCGTAATAACCGGGGTTCTGACGGACCCGTTCCCAAATGCGGTCGATAACCTTCTGAAAAGCCGGCACCCCGCTGAGGCGCTTCGCAGCAACTTCGACCAGGAATGGGCCGACCATATCAGCCCACACGATGTACCCGATAGGAATGCCGCTATGAAAATACAGCAAGTAGTTATTCCCCCGGAACGTGTCGCCGTCCCACTGGCTTTCGACGTAGTTGCGCAGCGCCTCGGTTGTGATGTATTCGCCCTCGCGGTCGCGGTAGCTGTTACTGGTCACGATCCGCATGTACTCCATGCCGCCGCTCTTCACAAACGCAACCGCGTTCAGTTCGGAGCTGCCTTTGCCCTGGTTGTGGTAAGCTCCGTAGCAACGCCGGGCGGCCTCACGCTCGCTAAGGCCCTGGCGACGGTAACGCCGGATGCACCTTTCAACCCAGGCAGGTTTAGTGTGAACTGTCACGCCACATGTTTCACACATGTCCTTCAGAACCTCCCAGTCGCACGCTCACCCAGAGCTAGGGTAAGCGTACAGAGGCAACGGAACCCCTTGCAGGTCAGTGCGTCCGACCCCGGCGTCAAGCGACGCTTGCGCCAGTCACGCAAGCGGTGTACTTGACCATTGAGGTTCAGACACCCGACCGTTTTTCCCTGGCTGCGGCAATGCTCCTCGGTCGGGCCAAGATTCCAGCGGTGAGGAGCATTCCAGGCAGCTGAGGCCTGCCCCAGATTGAAAAAGCCGCGCAGAGACTTGTTGGCCCACAGGGACGCCCGATGCGTGATTGATTCCGGTCTGATCTTGCCCGTGTACACCTCGTCCGCAAATTGCGCGATATACTTGCTCTGTTCGGCCAGATATTCCTGGACGGCTGCCAAGTCCCGCTCGTCAAAATCTAACCTGCTAACGCCCCCGGCCTCAAGACCGTCTCGGAAGGCGTCCAGTCCAAGTCGGTGCAGGTGTGCACGCATGACAATGTTGAAGCGCCGCTTCTGTATCTCGTTGCTGATACCGCCGCGTACCAGGTCCGCGACATTGGCAATGAACTGCGCCCGCGTGGTCGCCCACGCCTTGCTGCGCAGCACAGATTGACCGCGCGGTTCCGACTGTGCATACGCGCCGCCCTCTGGGGCGCGCTCCGCTGGCGTGGATACTGCCTGTGACGCCTGCGCCCCGCCGCCAACGAGGGGAGTATCGTCCGACGCGACCTGCTCGGTAGAGCGCGGATCAGCATCGTCCAAGCGCATGATGCGCCCGCGCTCGTCCGTCAAAATGTCCTTGAGCACATCGTCTACGGTAGCCAAGTACCGCCTGATCTCCTGAGTGCTCATGTGCCCTGCCGCCATTTGGATCGCTTGCATATTCGAGAGCCGCGTCGCGGCCTGCTGCGCGTCCTGTTCGTCGTCGCGGAATTTGAATTTGAACTCGAAGTCCTCTGGCAGCAGATCGTTTATCGCGCGCGTAAGCATGGCCCGAATGTCGGCCATGCCGTTGCCGCGTCCTTTCGCAGCCATGACCTCGCTCTGTGTCCCTGTCCCCATCTGCCCGCCCGTCAGCGGGTATACATCTTGGGGGTCAACGCCGAGCGCAAGCGCGATCACACGCGCGTCCAACTCGGTGTATTTCTGGAAGTCGAATTTGTCCGGCGGCTGCGAGTACGGGATCATCTTCACATCCGCGTCCTGCGACCCTTCGGCGGGGTGCAGGAAGACGGTCCGACCATACATGTTCGGCGTGTCAAAGCGCATCCGCTCACGCAGCTTGCGCGCCTCGGCCATAACGTCCTGTTCAAGGATGTTCTTCAGCACCGCGATGCCCGGCGGCGGTTCGTCGTCCAGGACAACGTCAACATAGCGCCCCATCCGCAGTTCCCGCGTGCTCACCGCAATCGCGCGTGAGAGCGCGCAAAGGCCAAGCGCGGGGTGCTCTTCGTCGCTATCAGGCGCATCGACAAAGCGCACTACACGGCTGTGGTGCAACAGATGTAACTCACCGGCTGCGTTGAAGTAGAGCACGGGGTAGGTCGGATCGCCCGTCGGGAAACAGCGTAATGGGTCGAGCAAGGCAATAGCAAGTGGACCGCCGATACACGGAGCTAGGGGATGTCCATAACCGACAACTTCCCAAAATGCGCCACGATCATGGCGGCAAAAATCGCGCACGGTTGCCTTCACGAGTTGGTCCCATCCGCGACCAAACCAGGCGTTGCGCAACACGGACTGGTAGTGCGTTGCGTCCTTCCCAAGTGGCGCGCGTATCTCCCAGGGCGTCGCTGCGATGCGCCGCGCTAAACCTGCAACCGCGCCCTGCCAGAGCGAGTTGTACTCATAGCGGTCATACCGCCTGAGAACCCGCTCGCGTTCCTGGCTCCCCCACGACGGCAGGATTGGACCGCGCCAGTATTCACCGAAGATCATCGTGACGCCAGTGCCAGCGCGGGCATCAGGCACTTTCTGGACAGATTGCGCGGTAGCGGCTGATACGGTCATGACGCTCTCCGGGGTCGCAAACCAGCGGTCAAGTAGCGCAGGGCATCCGGCGCATGGTCGTCAACTTTTGCTGGCACCATCTCTCCGAACCTCGCGTGGGCTTGCTTATCATAATGGTACGCTGACAACTCGCGGATGGTATGTGTACAGCGTGGATGGATTTTCAATAGGCGCACGCCGTTGCCATCGCAGACGAGGCGGCGCAGGTTTTTGATTGTCTCGGCAACTTGTGCATTCGTGGTCAGCGTACCAATCCCGGCGGCGTGTAGCGCCCCGCCGAACATAGCCATGCCAGGTCCCAAGAACGCACGCAAAGGACGCGGGTATGGCAGGGCGAGTACATTGGCGATAGAAGCGGCATAGTCTGGCACTCCGGCGCGGACATACTCGTCAAACACGTTGACCCCGCCTTGCGGCGTGAACTGCGCCACGAGAATAACGCGCGGATGATAATTCTCATGACCCGGCCCGTCGCCGTAAGCATAGCCGTCATCACAAGCCCAGTAAACGGGGCCAAGTTCGGGCTGATAATCGGCTTCGGGCGTGACATTCGCCGCAAGGTCGAAATTGTCGTAGACGAGGAAGGCGTAGGCCTGAGCGAGGGCCTCGGCGTCCGTCGCCGGATATTGCTCATGCAGTACATCCAGCGCCCCTTGTCCCCCGCCGGAGCGTGACGCGATCTCACTGCGTTGCGCCTCGTACCAGGCCGCATCACGGCCCGGATGCGCCGACCAGGGCAGAAAGATGGGCGTCCATCCATTAAGACCTTGCTTGGCCGCGCGGTAGATGGCTTTGAACGGAGTGTTGGGACGCGACTTGTCGGGCCGTGAGACCAAAAGCATCCGACCACCGTTATCGATAGTCGGCTTGACGGCGGCAAGCAACCTGTCTTGGTTGTCCACGAGGTCGAACTCGTCGCCGATCACGAGGGTCGCCGTATACGAGTCCCCCGCTGTCGTGGGGAAGGCAATTGCGCGTGATCCGTTGCTGAGCGCCCACTCATGCGCACTGTTCACCGTGACCAGGCGCGCCTGCATCCAGGTCGGCAAATGCTGATAGATGCCCTTCAGTCGAAAGTCCAGCAAGTCGATAGCCTCGTCATCCCGGCGGCTGAACAGCAAGATCGTTGCGGCAGGGTAGAACAGCATCAGCCACAAAGCGAAGGATAACGCCAGCCACGTCACACCCAACTGCCGCGCTTTGAGGATACACACAAGACGACGCTCATGCATGATTTTGAGCGTCCGGGCCTGAGCAGGCCACAAATGGAACGGTATCCACACGCCAGACAACGCATCATACACACGGCAGTAGTGGTCTACAAAGTACAGCGGCGAATAACGACATATGAGCCACTCACGCCGTTGTTCCTCGTGCACCCCACGCCCTACCGTGTTACTGCTCGCCGCCATGACCACTTAACTTTTCCTGTTCAAACCGCACTGCATCGGCTACTGCTCGCGCAAAGTCATCGGCAGTAAACGGCTGCCACATACGTTCACCAGCCGGATCAGTTGGTGCGACCTTCGTTGGCGCGTCAAGACCGAGCAGCTTCGCGCGGCGTTCCATGATGCGCAGCACGCGGTCTATCGCGCCCTGGTTGCCCTGCCGCGCTTGCGGCCACAGCGCCAGCAGCAGCGTGTCCAGACGTTCCAGTTCCAGGTTACGCACTTCATCAGCAGGCGCTTGCAACGTCTTGCGTAACGCGGTTTGTACCGCCTTGAATGCACCGGAGACGCTGGCATAACCAAGCTGTTCCGCGATCATGGCAAACGACGCCCCGGCCTTTCGTAACTCGACGGCCTGACGCTGTTTATTTACCGCTTCGATACGACGCGGGCTGGTCAGTGATTCACTCGCATGCTTCGCCATTCTGCGCGACAACCCCAAAAACACAACCCCTAACACTGCATCCATACATGCAGTGCTATTCTAAGAATAAAATATTTCAGAACAAATGTCAAGCTGTCGCCGATTAGTAGAAACCAATCGGCAACAGCTAATAGAAACTTTAGCGATTACACATCACACAGCCCTGACATGCACGACAGTCCTTCGGCGTCGGCATCGAACAGGGGCAGTTGATCGGGGATGTCCCCCCGCGCTATCGCCTGAAGCGTCGCCAGACTGCGCTCTGCCTTCCACGTGTGACCGATCTCCTGCTCTATCTCGATGTAGGGATCAAGCAGGCCAGGATGGGCGCGCTCGTGGCCGATCACCTCGCGGTCGCCGGAAAAGAAACACACCGCGCAGTTGGCCCGTCCCGCACGGTTGTAGACCGGGTTAAGCGGAATGCCCCATTTCCGCAAGTAGCTGAGCACGTCCTCGGTAGACCAGTCCACGACAGGATACCAAACCGGAACACCCAGATCGTAATTGAACTCGAATGCGGGCGTATCCGCGCGCGCGGCGCTCTCCTGGCGGCGGATACCGACAACCATCAGGCAGCGCCGCCGCAGTACCGGGTCGGTCGCATCGCGCACATACTTGTCGAGCACCTGCTTTTTCAGCGCCCGCGTGCAGTAGCGGCTCACCGGCGACGGCCAGCCCGCCGTGTCGGGGCGGCGCTGCGCCCGCAGCCGGATTTCGTCCAGCAGAGTGATCGCCCCACGCGCGCCGATAGGCTCATCCCAGGACAGTTCGACGTTTTCCAGGATGCGCCCCTGCCCGTTCTCGCCAATCGCCCGCCGCGCCAGCCGTCGGACCGGGAAGATGACCCGGTTGAACAGGCGCAGGTACTCGTAGGTTTCCGGCACTTCGGCTCCGGTATCGGCAAAGATGGCCGTCACCTGGGCGGGGTGGAACAGCCGCAGGCAGCGCACGAGGCAGGCGGTCGAGTCCTTGCCGCCGCTGAAGGAAACGAAAACCCGCGCGATCTGGCGCGGATCGAAGGGCAGTTCGCTCATATCGAGTCCTATCTATCGCTATTGCGCCCGCAAGGAGAGCACCTTCGCTAGGCCGTTAGGGCCGAGACAGTAGTAGCGGTCAAACTCATCCTCACTGCACACAAGGTAGTAATGAGCGACCAGGTCATTCACAACACTCATGACTTCCGGCAGCCGACTCAATTCGTCACTCACAGTGAACCAGGCACTCGCCTTGTCACGACTGTTGATCCAGATGTTATAGGCATATTGTAGCAGATCGCGGGCAACCGGACCCAAGACATAAGACGCCATTCTGATTATCCTTTCCTCATCTTCACCGAAAACCGAACACGAGAACCACCAGAACCACCGGGAGACCCTTCCTGTTGACCTCCTTTCTCAGGCGGGGGCAGCCCGCGCCGCCCCCGCTTCGCCACACGCTGTTCATTTCACCGCGACCGCGACGACCTCTTGCGTCCGGTCCAGATCCACGACCGCCTCGGCAGCTTCCGCCTCGGAGAACGTTGCGCACACGGAACGGCCCGCTTCCGCGAGCGTGAACCCCGATGGCGCGAGGCCCAGGGCGAGCGGCGCGAACAGCGGCCCCATCGCCTGGGCAATCCGTCCCCGCGCTAGGCACAAATAGGCCGGGTTCGGCTCGATCAACACCGCCTTCAGGCCCAGTTCGTGCGCCACCGCCCCTGTCGTCCCGCTACCGCCAAAAGCGTCCAGGATGACGGGTCGCGCGACCGGCAGGCCCACCCAATGAGCCAGCAGGTCCAGCCGCATTGCCCGGACCACCTCACACTGCCGCGCGTAGTCCGCCACCGGCTCGCCCTTCCAACGCGGGAAGTCGGGCAGATTCGGTGTGCCATAGCAGCGGCAGGTGGGCCGCCAGCCCGCCGTGCCCAATATCTCCCAGCGTGGCCCTTGCCCTCGGCTGTCCTCGTGGACCTCTCCCGTCTTGTGTGTTTCAGCCGGGCGCTTGTCGAGCACCCGCGCCCAGGGCGCGCCGCAATCTGGGCACACGCCGCGCTCACTTGTGCCCGCCTTCAGGCAGCGGCGCGGCAGTTCCTCCGGAAAGGCCGCGAAGTGCGCGCCCCGGTACGGCTGGGTCGGGATGGTCCAGACAGTGCGCGGGTTCCGCCCATCCGGAAGCATGTTGTCGACTATCCGCTCGCCGTGCGGGATCGCGTAGCGGTCGTAAAAGTAGTGCGGCGACCTGGTGAGCAGGAAGACGTACTCGTGATCGCGCGAAGGTCTGTCCGCGACACTCTCTGGCAAGGAGTTGGGCTTGTGCCAGATGTTCTCCGTGCGCAAATACCAGCCGTCCGCCTGCAACGCGAACGCAATCAGCCAAGGAACACCCACCAGGTCCTTGTCCTTCCGCCCACTGATGCGCCGACGGCGTGGCATGGCGAGCTGCCCGCGTGACTTCTGTCCCGACTGCCCGCCCCACTTGGAGTCCTGAGCGTAGCTATCCCCCAGGTTGAGCCACCAGGTCCCGTCCGAGCGCAACACGCGCCGGTGCTCCCGCCCCACCAGGACCATATGACCGACGTAGGCTTCGACCGTTTCCTCGTTGCCGAGGCAGCAGACCATCGCCGGGACGTGGATCGGCGGCAGGCCCGGCAGCGGCGCATAGTCCACCGCCGGCCAGAAGGTCGGCGACAGGTTGTACTCCCGCAGCCCCCAATATGGCGGCGATTCGACCGCGCAGTGGACCGTCCGGTCCGCCAGCGGGACGTGCAGCGCGTTACCCTGGATCAGCATCCTCGCCATCCCTACCTATACATGCAATTCGTGCCTCACAAACAACGAACCGGTCTCGAACGTTTTAGGTTATTTTCGTTCCAAGCCACTTCTAGCACGCCTCTCAGCTATCTGACGTGCATCAAAATTTGCTTTCCGGCAGCGGTCGGAACAAAACTCTCTCGCCCGCCCTCGCCCAGTATGTTGCTCAAGCTCCTTGCCACACGTCCGACAGGTAGCTCGCTTCTCTATCACTCCCACCGCACGCGATTGACTGGTAGCAACGGCTTGCCGCACAGCATCCGTGATTGCGTCTACCGCAGGTGCGCTTGTTAATCTGGCATGATAGAGACGTTCAAAGAGGGCGTCTGCGAGGTCACTAAAGGGACTGCAACGGGCGTGATCTCTCCTTTTGCCATTGGAGCCACCAACAGATATGGCGTACCGGCATCAAGCGGCAGATCGTTCTTGCGGCGGTAGGCATTCGCTAAGGCTTCCGCTTCCCGCTGCGCCCGATACTGCTCATAAGCCGCGATCATCTCCTGTTCCCACTTTGCACGCTCATCTGCCAAGAAATCTCGCTCATAACGCTGGCGCGTCTCATAAGCTACTCGCGCCAGTTCACCGCCGGAAACCAATAATGCCAGCGGCGCAACACAACCCAAAAAGATTTTGAAAAACACCGGCGCAGCCTCAACAAAAGGCAGTTCGCCAAGTCGAGCAAAAAAACCGGTGATGGTTTCGGTCTGCGCAATCGACAACTGAGCCGCGTCAGAATAAGCCACACCATATACATTACCCGCCAGCGCCAGCAGAAACAAAACAATAGTCAGTGTCCCGCGCTGTGTCTCCGGCATTTCGGAATACGGCAGCGGCGCTTTCACGCCGACACGAACCAGCACACCACGCAATAACCCCAGCAACGTGACAACACGTCGCCGATCTCCCCGGCTCAGGCGGTCAGCACGACTGGAAAATTCCAGATATACCAAACCCACCTCCGCCATGCAAACGCCGGCCCAACCCACCGCGCCGGCCCACGAGCCGTGCGCAGCAGCATCCTGAAATGCCTTCAGTGTTTTGTCAGCACTGATCACCCCGGCGGCCACAACGATAATCAGCACCCAAAACGGCACACTACTGAGCAATGCCGACAGGCCGGAAAACATCGCTCGCATAAACTTCCTGGTCCACTGGCCAGGAATAACGCGCGTCGGTTCAGGAGACAACAAGCTATACTCACGTGCAAAAGCCTGCTGTGCCTGCGCCTTTGCCATTGCCTCTTCGTTCGGCGTCAACGGTAATTGATTCTCACGAGTCATGATTGTTCATCCTTTCACTCAAAACGGAGTCAATACCTTACCTGCCAATCGCTCCGCCAACAGCGTCCAGCGTACATCTTCCCGGTCATTGTGTACAGCCATACCGACAGCTTTTGTTTCACCGACCAGTACACACAGCCGCCTGGCGCGTGTTACAGCAGTATAGAGCAAACGGCGTCTCAGCATAATGTAAAAACTGCTCAATATCGGAATGACCACACATGGATATTCGCTACCTTGACTCTTGTGAACGCTCAAGGCGTAGCCATGTGTCAAGCACGACAAATCACTCAACTCAAACTCGACCACACGATCTTCATCAAACCGGACAGACATCTTTTTCCCTACCCGGTCAATTTTGGTAATAAACCCCGTGTCGCCATTAAACACCCCCTTCTCGGCACTGTTCTTTGTCGTCAAAACCTTATCACCTTCACGGAATACACGTCCTTTGCCTGCACTGTACTCCTGTTTACCCCAGTTGGCCGGATTGAGCGCTGTTTGCAACAGGCCATTGAGTACATCCACTCCGCAAGCCCCCCGATACATCGGAGCCAACACCTGTATATCATGCAGCGGATCAAAACCAAATTTCTGCGGAATGCGCTTCGTCACAATGTCCACCACCAACGCGGCAGCAGCCGCAGGATCATCTTCGGTAAAGAAAAAGAAATCGTCGCTGTCGTTATTCAGATTCGGCATCTCACCATGATTGATCCGGTGTGCACTGACAACAATCTGGCTCTTATCCGACTGCCGAAAAATGGTATTCAACCGCGTCACCGGAATCACACCACTGACAATAACATCACTGAGCACATTCCCTGCCCCAACCGCAGGCAATTGATCTACGTCGCCAACTAACACCAGATGCACACTGTGCGGCAGCGCCTTGAGCAATTGATGAAAGAGCCATAGATCACACATTGACACTTCATCAACAATGATCATGTCAACATCAAGAGGATTCTTCTCGTTATACCAAAACACACCATCACTATCATCCCTGCCAGGCTTATAACCAAGCGTGCGATGAATCGTCGCCGCCGGGCGACCCGTACTTTCGCTCATCCGTTTACCAGCACGCCCCGTCGGCGCACACAAGATGAACGTTCGGCGAGCGCGTTCCAGACAGGCAATCAGCATCCGAATGGTCGCCGTCTTGCCTGTGCCTGGTCCACCCGTGATGACAGAAACGTTATGCGTCAACGCTGTCAGCACTGCACTGCGCTGCTGATGAGTCAACCGAAAGTTGCTTTCGCTTTGCACACCGTCAAGAATATGATCCCACACAACACCCGGTTCATCATCATCCGGGCTAATCTCGTCGGTATTACGCCGTTCGTTGACTGCGCTTCGATTACTCGTTGCCAGCGCCAACAATCGTTTAGCGCTATCCACTTCATTGTGGTACATACCCGGTAGATATACTGGTTCGATGCTGATTGTTTCCAACACCACACGTTTTGCAGCAATCAGCCGCGTTACCGCTTCACCAACCGGCACCAGGTCGGATACCTTCAGTAAATCCGCTGCACGCCGGACCAGTTCCAAACGCGGCAGATAACAGTGTCCGTCACTACCACACGCATCCTTCAACGTGTGTATGCACGCCGCTTCATACCGGAACGGACTATCGAACGGCACACCTATCTTACGTGCAATCTCATCAGCCTTGTAAAAGCCAATACCGTCTACATCTTCAGCCAACCGGTAAGGGTTTTCCTTAACTCGCGTCAGCGTTGCCCGGCCATAAGTACGCCAGATACGCATAGCGATTCGTACCGAAATACCATAACCGGTCAAATAAGCAATAGCTTCTCGGCTTTCTCGATGATCTTTCCAAATCCTGCCGATCTCCGCCGCCATATCCGATGTAATACCCGACACGTCAGCCAGTTTTTCTGGCGTCTCCTCAATAACCTGTGCAGTCAATTCTCCGAAGTGCGTAACAATACTGCTCGCCCGCGCTTCCCCAACACCCGGAAACATACCGCTGGCAAGATATGCCGTTAATGCTGCCGGATCACCCGGACCACTTGTCTTAATTTCGACTCGTTCGGCCCGGAACTGCCAGCCGTATTTCGGATCGTTAACCCATTTGCCATCAAAGCTGACCTCCTCACCGTCGGAAATGTAAGGCATTTCCCCAACTACTTTCACCGTCGAAGAACCGTTTTTACCTTTGGCTCGACCAGAAAGTTGAAGCGAGAGCACTGTCCATCCACCATCAAGCGCAGCACGATAGGATACCCGCACCACCTTTCCGATCAGATGCTCAAAAAATTCGCTATCATCAAAAAGCGATTGCTGTTGAATACCGGAAGATATTTCGTTGGACTGATCGTTGATTGAGAAAAATGTGGTCATTTGGCGTCTCCCCATACCAACTTGTTTAGATTGTAAGTTGTTAACCCGATTTCAGTCAGTCGAAATGTCGGCGCTTCCACACGCATATCTACACTACCGAGTTCTCCCTGCCGGTTTTTACGAACCAACAAATTGAGCACACCTGGCGTTTGACTGGTTTCGTTGTAGTAATCATCTCGATAAAGCATCAAGACAACATCAGCATCTTCCTCAGTTGCCCCAGTATCCCGAAAATCAGACAACAGCGGTCGCTTGTCATTACGATCTTCGACAGCGCGGCCCAACTGAACCGCCCACACAAACGGTAGTGAAGTCAGGTTATTTATTTCTTTCATCTGCCGCGTAACATATGTCGCTCGCGCGTAATCGTTCCGATCCACGTGCGCATCACCGGAACGCATCAGGTTTTGATGATCACCGAGCACCAACGCAATAGATTCGCGCCGTGTCAATGCATCAAGTTCAGTACGTAATTTGTCCGGCGTGCGAGCTGTTTCAGACCAATAAATCGGCAGATTACGCACCCATGCCATCGCTTCATAGATCTCGGCACGGCGCGGACCTTCCCCGGTAACATGAGTTACTTCAATTTCCTTGAGCGGAATACCCGTCTTCATTGCCAGCAGACGGTAAATATGATCGCGCGGCTTCATTTCAAGTGTGATAAACGCCACACCCTGACCCCGCTCAGCAACCTGCATTGCCATGTGTAACAATAAATGCGACTTGCGCATCCCAGGCCGACCACCGACATACATTAATTGACCGCCTTGCAGCCCGCCACCGAGCAACATATCCAGACCCTTGATCCCCAACGAAACCTTCGAGTCCACACCCAAACCAAAAGAATCCATCAACCGATCACCTTCAACCGAAGATGCTTCAAAACCGCCGTCAGCTCGATGTTGGCTACAAACTTTATCGAGTGTCTGCCGCGCTTCAGTAATTACACCGTCCAGGTCCATATCTTCATTGTGCGCCAGCCGTGCAATTTCACCTGCCGCATCAAGTAACAACCGTCGAACCGCCGCACGCTGCACGATTGCCGCATACACATCTGCATAGAGCGCTGTAGGAGTGTTGCTGATAAGATGTGCCAGGTACGCTGGCCCACCAATATCCTCTAGTTGTCCACGTGCCTTGAGCGCTTCTGCCACCGTGCGTTCATCAATTACACCATCACTGTCAGCCACACGCCGCATGGCGTCCCATATCCAGCCGTGTCGCACAATAAAAAAAGCATCCGACGTAAGCCATGCTATCCGCCGGAAAACACCCACACCTTCCATCAGGACCGCGCCGAGCACTGCCTCTTCCATTTCAACGCTATGTGGCGTGAGAACCGGTGGAGCAGCATCCGGTTTCGCAACAGGCGTACTCGCTTTCTTGCCGTTACCATTTCGAGGAATAACCGGTAGATGTTCCGCCGAAGCTGTCTGAATCTCAAGCGATGGCCGCTTGCTCGTTTCCGGCATCCCGAAAAGCTGTTGGGTGGTCGGCGTCATGGAATAAAAACTCCTTGTCCTGAGTTTCCTCTTTTACGTTATAACCAGCCTGCCGCAAACGCAGATATTCATGACGCGGCATCGTCACTACTGTTGACCCGGCCACGTTAAAGATGCGCACGTTAAGCTCAGTATTGAGTTCATCATGAGAATATGGCGCAAAGAGAGCCTCGAAAGGATGAGCAGCGGAATGAGCAATGGACTGAACGGGCCGCAATTCAATAACCCATCGGGCAATCTTGACCGGATCGCGGGGTAGCGCCGCATCAGGAAATTGTTCCTTATAACGCGCCTGAAACCCATCCAAATCTTCCGGCGTGACAGGCGCGTCCTCTGGTTCACGCGCACGAATTTCTGCGATAATATCTCTGATCCGTTGCTCTGTTTTGCGTGTCATCTTCTCCCATGCCACGCCTTCAATATGTTGTGCGACAGCAGCAGTCATCGGATCGTAGACACGCAGTAGCGGCTGAGCAGGATTGCGTGATACGCGACGACGATGACGAGAGGCGGTAGGCGCGGCGGCGGAAGGGGCAGCGGGGGGGGATTGGTTTTTCTTTTGAACATCCCGAAGGGGAAGCGCGGCGGCGGGGGGGGATTGGTTTTCTTCTGAACCACACCCCGAAGGGGAATGCTCAGAAGCGCCGCCAGGCGCTTTATATGACGGTTCTTGACGGTTTAATGACGGTTCATGTTGCACCGGTGCAACTTCTGAAGTTGCATTTTGCAACTTCTGATGTTGCATTTTGCAACTTCTGATGTTGCATTTTGCAACTTCTGATGTTGCATTTTGATACGTATCATTTTGATACTTTTGGATTTGTTCGTCAGTCCAATGCAATGCATATCGCATTTGTTGGTACACATGTTCCGGGCTAAATCCCACCGTCACCAGGTACCGGTTTCCCCGGCGGCGATTGCGGTGGACGATCAATTCGCCGGAAGTTTCCAGTTGTCGGATGAGACGAATGACCGTCACGCGGTTCTGGCGCGTTTTCTCTGCCAGCACGTCAAGGCCCGGCCAGCAGTAACCGTTATCGTTTGCGTTGTCGGCGATTGCCAACAGCGTAAGGAGTGCGCTGCCTTTGTGGGCCGAGTGTTTCCACACAGCTGCCATAACACTGATACTCATAAGAATCGGCGCAGGAGACTGCCGCCTTTAGGCGGTAGAGGAATGCGCCTTACTCCTTTCTTGCTTACTAGACAAATGTGCGATATACTCCTGGTTAAGGTCAAGGCACTCCGTTCGCGGAGCAACGGTTTCCAGTACCTTACCAACTGAAGATAGCAGGTTGCAGGCGAGAAAGCGTTGCCTGTGTAAAATCTTCAACGTCGGATGAACCTCCGTAAACGCGCCGCCTTTGGCGGCGGGCTGCGGTCAACCAGCCAGCCGTTCGCTCGGATAGGTTGGGTTAGCTATCGTCCCGACTGAACGGGTCCGCCGATGCTGCGAGGCCCAAGCTGTCGCCTGAAGGCGACAGTCGTTGACGAGGAATACTCCTGGTTAGCAAATGACGACATTGAGGATTCTGGCTCAAGCGCATAGTGATTGCAAATATCTGTTCGTTACATCAATCTGCGTATTACCATATCAATCACATTGAGTGCATCAACATCATCATAGACAATCGCCACCTGCCCGCGCCAGTTTTTATGCCAGATGGCTTCATCAGGTGTCAGCCTGTGTGACGGATCAGTTTTAATTTCCATAAGTACATTGACGCCATGCCCGCCAACCAGGAGATCGGGTACACCTTTTTCGGAAAGACGTTGTACGGTATATCCGGCGGCGCGCAGGGTATTCACAATCTGCGCCTCATTGGTATCACGTTTTCCCCGACGAGGAATACGCATCAGGTATGCTCCTTTACCTTGAAGTTAAAAAAAGTTAAAAGAGAAAAACAAAAAACCCGCACTAACCCGGCGGGGAGGGCCTCTTTCTTTTCTTTTTTGGGGGGCAAAAGTGAATTATTTAGCAGCAGGGTAAGTACCTACTGCACGCACGTTTAACCCGGTCAAGCCGGGCCGCGCATCACGTAATGCTCGCGCTAGCATAGTGAGCAAGCGTTCAATTGCTTGCTCTTCAATTGGTTCGCCTGGTGTGCCTACAAGGTTCATGTGAAATAGTTCCAGGCGCATCGGCGGATTCGAGTTACCTCGAACATATTCTCGTAACTGACGTGGCGACCAGGCGTTGGCTAAGGCCAGTTGAATAACTGCCGTCGGGTTTTCTGCCCGAAGCGCTTCGTAGAACAGTGTCAAAGGCCGATCTTCAGCGCGCAGGTCTGGCGCATAGGTCATTCCGGTCTGGATATAACGCCGCACTGTCTGACTGCTCACTCCGAGCGTTGAGGCTAACGTTTTGACCAATGCCCGGTCATGCGGCGCATGTGCTCGTGCCCATGCACATAGATCGCAGATGATCCATGTGGCTTTGCGTTCAGCTTGAATTCCCTGCGCCAGAAAGCCGAGCAATTCTTCCAAATTTGCAAATGAAAAGTCGGCCAGCCAGGGGGGAAGAGGGTCGATATTGGATTGTGTCATCATTTGATCCGATCAGGGGCGGTAGCAGTCCCGCCCCACGATGATAAAGGCAAACCCGGTCTACTAAAACGGTACTGTCTTTGTTGGCGCGCTGCCAGGGCCGTTAGGCCGACCAGGAGCTTTCATGCCGACCCGCACCTCGGTGCTGTCATTATTGCCGACGAATGCGTCGTCGGCAGGTGTATTGGCGTTGTCCCAGGCATTGATTGCTTCGACCTGGGCCGCGAGCGGTTCGGTTGCCAGTCGAGATAGCTCATCCCAGTATGTGCTACATAGCGTCAACATATCGTCACTGAGCATCAGCAGAGACAGCGCATCTGCCGGGTTTTCTGGCAAACCGGTCAGGTCAACTTCTGGGGGGGTAATAATGCTCTGTTTGCCCTCTTTGCCAACAGTCGTTGGCTCGCCAGGACGGATTGGCAAGTAAAAGGCATAGTCAGGTGGACGGGCGCCGATCAGTTTTTCGGCTTCATTAAGCATCCGTGTGCGCGTTTTGTCAAGAATGTCTTTGAATCGCCACATGGCGCTGCCGTAAACTGATAGCATCATTGGCCCGTGTTTGGCATGCCAGGCTTCTGCGCCTTTGAAAACAAGCCAGAAGCGTCCCCATGCCTTTACTTCACGTCCTTTGACATAATCAAGGCTTGGGACAAGTCGCCCCGTCGCCTCATCCTTGTACTTCCAGTCATGTCGCCATGCGATCACGCTGACGTAGACTGTGCCGCCCTGGTTGATGTCGTACAGGAATTCATCTTCCTGCGCACCTTGAAAACGGTATTGAACGATCTTGCCCAACGGAAAATCGCTGCCAGACGCTTGCTTGAATGCAAATCCGCCGAACACCTCCAGATACGTGATGTTGGCGGCACCGCTGTTGAATCCTTCAGGCGGCATATTACGATAGCGAGCCGTCTGCATGTCCTTTTTACCGTTGAGCCACTGAATCACCGGAAAGCGCACACTCGATGGCAAATTTTGTCCGGTGAAGCGGGCCAGTTTTGCCAGATTTGCCAACGCTGGCGTGTTTGATCCTGTTGGAGCCATCGATGCGACGGTTTGTCGCGCAGATGAAGTCACTGGCGTGTTTTTGATAGTAATTTGTTGGTCAGTTCCCGTTTCCATCTCGGCGGCGGCCTCGGCGGCGGCAGCCAGAGCCGCCAGTTCGGTTTCGACAAAAGCTGTTACAATGGCGTTCACTTCAGCGTCAGTTGTTGCCTGATCTACGCCGGGAATAGTCTTGATTGCTGCGTCCACTTCTGCGGCACTCAGATCAGCGTATGCTTCCAGACGGCGCATGATTGCACGGTTTTTCTTCATCCATGCCTCAGGTGTGAGTGGTGGCATTGCTGTTTTTGTAGTCATGTCAGGTTATCCTCTTATCCTTTGTTTTTTGTTGTGATAGAGCAAAATCGGATCAGGCTGCTGGCGGTAAGGTATCAGCATACTCGGCCAGAAAGACGGTTTCAGTCAGAGCATTGACGAGGGTGGCATCCGGATCGGGAATGTATTGTTCGGCGTCCTTCGCGGACCAAAGCGTTTCATCTGCGGTTAAATCGTCGATGTCAATAGTGTCAGGTTCCAGATAGATCGTGATGTTGGTCATAGATTCTTGTCCTTCCATGAATCGGGTGACACTCCCCACGCCTAAAGGCGGGGGCTTCTGACGGACGCTTGCCCTTGCCTGTCCGTTGAACGGGCAGGTAGCGGGGCTGCGTTATCCGGCACGGGTGTGTCCCACCCTCAGTGACTGCTCCCCACGGCTAAAGCCGGGGGCTTCTAGGACCGGAGTCCAGGCTCGCCAGCCCGCGAGCCAAAATGTTTTATAAAGAAGTTTCGCAGGAAGTCCGCCCCGCCGTTCGCTTAGAGGTGGCCGGGGACATCCTCGCCACTGGCTACGGATGTATGGTCTATCGCCCCGGTACGCTCAGTCATTCCCGATGAACCTGGTCCGCCAGCCGAATTGCGGCGGTGTCGTTCTATGCCCCAGGTGGATCACAACGGGTCGCGTCGAACGTTCCGCACACGAAGCTCACTGAAAATTCAGCGTATTCTATCTTCATTCTTGCTTCGGTAAGCATAAGAATGAGTAGAATGTTCGTGTTTCAATTTTTAAGGTTCAGATTATGCGTTGAACCGATAAAATTTGCAGGTTCAGCTTATGCACAGCATAAACCGCGATGTTATACTTGTCTATTGTTTCTCATCATTTTCTAATGTTCTTGCCGTCGAGCGCGAACAACGCGAGCCATGTGGCTCAGGTCGGCAGCATTTGTGCCAGCGACGTCCTCGATTACCAAGAGATCTTTCACTTCGCATGACAACCATTCGCACAAAGCCAGAATTGCTTTGCTCTTGTAACCCTCAACGCTGTTATTCATCCAATGGCCAACTGTGTTGATTCCCAGCCCGGTTTCCCTGGCAATAACAGCGTTAGTGATCTTGCGACCTTCTCGACGCTCTTTTTGTGCAACCAGTTCGGACAAACGGTTGTTCAAAACTCTCATGGTTCATTCTCCTGAAATATGATAGGGTATATGATCAAGGGTAGCTGATGAGCAATTATTTGTCAATACCCTGGATCGCATTATTTATACTATCAACCGTGATTTTTTCATCTTAAATGCTTGACACAAAACGAGACTGCCTGTATAGTATAAAGTAAGTCAGCGAGCTAAACAGGTTCAAGAGGAAAACCATGTGCGATTCCTTGAGGGACGAAAGCGCTTCTAGTGGTGGGCACTGCCGGACTTGTGGTGGGCGTGGTGTCATTACTGTCTACACGGAAGTTCGCATGGATTCTTTTGGCGCCTTTGGCGTCGGAGCACATCAGGTTAACTGCCCCGATTGCAGCAGCTTCGAAACAGGGATGGTCTACAATCGCCCCATGACCCGTGAAGACGAAAACACTCTCACCACCCCGCATAACTGCCGGACTTGTGGTGGGCGTGGTGTCATTACTGTCTACACAGAAGTTCGCATGGATTCTTTTGGCGCTTTTGGTGTCGGAGCACATCAGGTTAACTGCCCCGATTGCAGCAGCTTCGAAACAGGGATGGTCTACAATCGCCCCATGACCCGCGCGGACGCGGAGCGGTATGATGCTTGGGTACTCAACTTTGAACTGCTTGTGTAGGGAGACGGTCTATGTTCCTGAATCCGTTTCTTACGCCGCATGGCGGTCTGTTGTTTCTGATCATCTGCTGTCTTTTCGCTTATCACAGGCGCTTGACGACAGTGTGGTCTGCGCCGGGGCCGAAGTGTAAGCGTAGCCGTCGTGAAGTCAGAGGGTGGTGATGAACATCGAACCCCGCCCCTGGCAAAGCGAGTTTGTTCGCGCCTTCAAAGCTTTCTTGCAGGTGAGACACGGCGAACGGGGGAACACCTATTCTGCGATGGTCTGTCCGGGCGCTGGCAAGACCATCGCGGCCTATCTCGCCGCCGACGATCTGCTGCGCGCAGGGGTGATCAAGCACGTGATCGTCGTCGGCCATACCTCGCGCATCCGGGCGCAGTGGTGCGAAACCGGCGCGCTGATGGGCCTGGGCACGACGACGGACATCCCCACGACGAACAAGGACTGGCCCTACAACACTCCGGTGCTCGTGGTGACGTACCAGCAGGTTATCAGCCGTATCGATTGGTTCGCCGGGCTGTGCACGCAGAGTACCCCGACGCTGGTGATCTTCGACGAAATCCATCACTGCGCCGACGACAATTCCTGGGGGAGCAGTATCCAGACCGCCTTCAAGGGAGCGCGGGCGCGGCTGCTGCTGACCGGGACCGCTTTCCGGCGCACCGGCGAGATCGCCTACATCCGCTACGACAGCCGGACCGGGCGAGTCCGGCCCGATTTCACGCTGGACTACGAAAAAGCCCTGCGCTGGAATTACCGAAAACTCGGCGCGAAAGCCCCCAGCTTTAGCTGTGGGGAGTGTCGCACTGATAGAGGTAATGCCCGTCCGATTGCAAAAGTTTGGGACCGAGATTCTCCGGCAGACGTCTCAAAACAGTACTAAAGTACTATGTTTATTTTCTTGATCACGTGATACAATGTGTTCATAAATCTGAACCAGAAAAAAAAAGGAGGCAGAAATGTTGGAAGTGAACGTGAGCCGCACCGTGTTCAAGCCGGAATTCCAGGTTTTCACTTCTGTTGTCCGTGTGTCCGGTTTCGACCGCCTTACTCCGCGCGCGGCCCGCGCCGCACTTGAAATCGCCTTCGGGCAGCCATACGGCGGGACCGTGTGGGGGCCGGGCGGGTACGGATATCGCGTTTATCCCAAGTCCGCCCGCAAGGTTCACGGGGATTAACACGGCTGACCTAGCGGTTAAGACCCCGACTTCCGGACGGAAGTCGGGGTCTTTTTTGTTGTGATCTGAAAGGGGAAACAAACCGGGATCATGCCGGGCGCTGAAGCGCCCGGATCGCCTCACCCAACAGTTCGGCCAGGCGGGTATCGCCTGCCGCGCCGCCGCCTGCGCCCCCGCCAACCCGCGCCGCCGAGCCGAAAGCCGCGCCCACGCCGGACGACCCCGCGCCGGACGACCCCACGCCGGACGACCCCGCGCCGGACGACCCCACGCCGGACGACCCCGCGCCGGACGACCCCGCGCCGGACGACCCCGCGCCGGACGACCCCACGCCGGACGACCCCGCCGCCGGACGCCGCGTGACGGGCGGCGCAACGCGCGACACGCCCCGGCCCGCAACCGGGGCTTTTTGCTGCCTAGAACGCAATAGAACACTACATGAGAGTTTACGCCAAAGCGCAGCAAAGTCACTCAGGAGTATTGACAAAGCCGCGCTTTGGCGTATAATTAGATCATAGAACGAAAGCAAACGTGAGCGAGGAGAAGGCAGATGGACAGCAGCAAGGCACAGAAAGAAATCAACCGGATCATCAGCGAGCTCCACGAACGGATCGGCGCGAAAGCCGCCCGTAAGCAGTATCCCGTCGGCAAGGCGCAGCGCGCGGAACTTGAACGGCTGGGCCTGTTGGACCTGATGCCCGCCGGGTTCGGTCACAGTGACGCGGCGGCGGTTCTGGCGGAAGCCGCGCAGGGTTGGACCGCCGTGTTCAACGCCGAGGGCGAGGGCGAGGAAATCCCGGCGACAGAACTGCACGCCCTGGTCAGCAAGGCGACGGAGAAACCTCAAGGCCCTACGACTGAAACCCGCCCGCAGGGGCAACGCCGCCTGAGCATGAAGCAGGAACATGCGATCATGGCAGCGCGGGACGCCGGAGAACGCGCAGCGAAGATATTCACGACTTACAACGTCCAGCAGGGCAGTAGCAACATGATCCGCTTCCAGGACGAGGCAGCTTGGTACGTGGTCAAGGAAGTCTCAGACGGTACGGGGCGCACACTCAACATCACTGGTGTAAGCCAGCACGCTGATTTCGAGAGCGCGGACGCGGCTTGTAAGGAATTGCGCAACAGCTAACAGCCGAAACCGGGCGGCCTCCCCGCTGCCCGGTCCGCCGCGAATGGCCGCGCGGCGCTGACGATGGCAGGCCAATGAGAGGAATGGAGAAGGATAATGAACAGTCAGTACAATCACCCGAACAATTGGGAAAAGGGCGAACTCGAAACTGAGATCGCATCGGCTGTAAGGCTGGCGGCGTTGGACGCTGCTGAAACGGGCGATACTCGAATCGGCCAGCGCGTTTGGATTAGCAGGGATGAAGTGGTCGTCCTGGTTCGTGCCAGCCGTAACCCCAGCCGAAACGCAAACGGCGGAGATTATGATGAATACGTGTGCTTCACCCCTGTCAACTGCGGTATCCTGGCTTATGGCGACTGGTCGGCAGATTGGGATTATGCCGACTGGGGCGGGCATTCAGTACTGTGTCAGTCTGAGATCTCCGACCTGAATATCCTGTACGCCAAGATCGGTGAAGCATACGAAATCGCCGCCCGCCGCCTGACCACCTCCGAAGCCGCCGCCGCCCTGGGTGTTACCCGCCGCACGGTGCAGCGCGCGATTCGCGTCGGCACGCTGCTCGCCACGCGCCGGGGCCGGGGCTGGTTCGTCACCAGCGCCGCCATCGAAGACTACCGCACCAACCACTTGCGCCGCTACGGGCGCAAAAGCAAGGCGGGATAGCGCCGCCTCGCCATTACAAAGCCCGGTTCATCGCCGGGCTTTTTGTTGCCTGCCGCCCGCTACGGCTTGACACGCAAATCGTTGTTGTGGTATAGTGTTTACATACGCGCGCGCCGCGCGTAAAAATCGGCGCTGCGATCCCCGGTGGTGTGCAGGTCGGCTAGGACTTGTAAGCACACTGTCGGGGATTTTCATTTTAGCTTCTGCTACACCTCTTTGCTGCCCGCCAGCACCCAGTCAACCATGCCGACGACTTCCTGCACGTTCGCCGCCAGTTCCACCAACGAGGCACGCAAATT